>CAZHLC010000704.1:0-2793 GCA_964532545.1 uncultured Leptospiraceae bacterium
TTCTTCTTCGATGGCTTCTACACCGAATTTCTCTGCGATCAGTTTTGCGTGGGCCAGGGAGTTGGGTGATGATAACTTATAGGGCATCATCACGGCTGTTACGTTTTCTGGGCCCAGAGCCCTGGCAGCAATCACCATAGAGAGAGCCGAGTCAATGCCGCCACTCAGGCCAATGACTGCTTTTTTCAGGCCGGTTTTCTGTATTTCTGCACGCAGAATCTCGGTTACCGTATCTGCGGCCAGCTGCAGGTGAATAGGTGGTAACGGAAAATAATCGTTCATTCGATGTTTTTCAACTCTCTATGTCTGATATCAAATGATTCATTCAGTATTCGGTGGTTCAGAGTGTACTTCTCTTCTTGAAAGGGCCCACCCATCATTCTCGAAGAGCTGATATCGTCACTGTTCACTTCGTAATCTTGTTCATTCTCAATAAAGTGACCGGTGGCAGTAACAACAAAGGTGCGGGCACCAAACAAGATGCCGTCTTCGACCCCACCACGGTTTACATAGTAATAAAACTGGCCAAAACTTTCGGCATAGACACGCATGCGCCGCTGCCAGTTTTTCTGTGAAGCAAACCCTTCTTCGTCAGCATGATGAAAATTTCGGTTGGGTGAGGCCGACGGCACAAAGACGTGACTGACCCGCTGCATGCCGAGGGCGTAAACCAGCACAGGGTGCCATGAGTCTTCACAGATTAGAATTCCCGCCCGGCCATAGGGGGTGTCAAAAGACACCAGATTTTCACCAGCAGAGTAGTATCTGGCCTCATAGAACATACCATAAGTGGGGGGATATATTTTTTTCTGCACACGAACCAGTTCCTGGTTTTGAAAAACCATCATGGTGTTATAGAAGCGGTCATCATCAAGCAGAATCGCGCCAATCATAATGGCCCGGTTTTTTGATAGTTTTTTAATCTTATCAAAAATCGAATCGTGTTTTTTAAGAGCTATCCGGCTTACCAGGTTCTCGAGAATATAACCAGTTTGGCTTAATTCTGGCAGGCAGATGAAGTCGGCCCCTGAATCACAGGCTGCCTCGATCTTTTCGGCCGATTTTTCAAAATTGTATTCGAGGTCACCCAGCCTGGGCGCAAATGGTAGCAGACTGACTTTAAAGCTGGCCATGATAGACAGCCTGAATTCATGAAATTGAGGGTCTAGCTTAATTCTGAGGCCCTTTAGCTGCCTAAATTTGGCCCCCAGAAATGCCCCAAAACATCGTATATAGCCGATGTTTGCCCGGGGCTCTTATCTTATTTTTATTCTAATAATGCTCATTTCTTGCGGCGGTTCAAGCACCAAGGTCAGCACCACCAACGAAGACCCGGGGGCTACAGGTGAAATCACCCTGCAGCACAGCTATGAATTCACAAGTAATGGTTTTACAACCATTAGCAAGTTCATGTATCTCATTCAAAACAATGGCAATGGTATGACCATTAACAAGAGTCAGAAAATCAGACTCAAGGCCATTGGTGGTACCATCAACAGTGGTTCGAAATCGGCTTATACCTGGTCTGTTACCGGCCTGCCCAGCTATATGCAACTTTCACAAGATACATCATCATATTTTCTTGAAGTCACCTCGGCCGGCCAGACCGCCAACGAACCCAAAGCAGCCACCGGCCAGATTAAAGAGATCGTTATTAACAATGGTGGCACAGGTCACCCGGGGTCTTCAACTGTTACTATGACCGGTGGTGACGGGGTGGGCTTTGAGATTAACGGCGGCAGTGCCCTGACATTTGGCGCGGGCCATATAAGTGGCAGTGGGGTGGTGCAGGCTGCCCCGATTACCAACATGGGGGCTGGCTACACAACAGCGCCAACCATCACATTGGCCAGTGGCTGCTGTGGTTCAGACCTGACGGCCGTTGTGCAACAACCCATTGACCTGAACTTCACCGTAACCAGCGATGAGGGCAAAACCGCTAATGCCACTGTGAAACTCATTATTCTTTTTAATGACCGTTCAGCCGTAGGCTACCCCAATGTTGGTAATGCGTACATCGCTACCAGTACCCTGCTGCAGAACGAACAGACTGGGCCTTTCAGTGGCGATGTTGATGAAAACACCGCCACTAATGATCTCAACGGTGACTGTAATGTTAGCCCGGCCCGCTATCAGGCGCTTATGCCCGGCCAGACCATTATTGCCCGCGCCGGTAAAACCGGCAAAGACTGCTATGCTTTTTATATACCCGCTGATGATGTGAGAGCAAGTTTTACAGTGTCAACGACCACGGCTGTTGAACCTTTAATTAACAAATGCGATACACCCCAGCCCGACTCATGTGACTACCGCGGTGGCACGGCAAATGCTGCCTATGGTACCGCTAACACTAACTTTACCAATAATGTAGTAAATAATACCAGCGATGGCTGCATGGGTGGCGGTAACCAATTGATTGACTTTGGCCGCTTTCTTACGCCAACGTTGCAGGCCAAGATCTGTGAAAATGGTACCGCAGGTGCCGGAGGGGGCACTGGCGCACAGACCAGCGTGACTCTCAATAACGGGGTGATCACTGCCATTAATCTTCTTTCGACCGGCACCGCTTATTGGGATGGTGCAAACGGCCCACCCACGGTGAAGATTCTGGGTACGGGTACCGGGGCTTCGGCAACACCTCATAAGGGGCTGGGGGTAACGACCCTCAATGCCGCCGGTACTGGTTACACAGTGAATGACGTACTTACTGTAACAGGGGCTGCTACAACTCAGGCTCAGATTACCGTATCAGCAGTGGGTGGCAGTGGCGAAGTAACAAACTTCTCGGTAACA
>CAZHLC010000705.1:0-2792 GCA_964532545.1 uncultured Leptospiraceae bacterium
GCTACTGGTACGGCAGCATCTTTTAATAATCCCCTTGGTATTGCTGTTGATTCAAGCAGTAATCTATATGTTGCAGATAATAACAATCACAAGATAAGAAAAATTACTTCTGCCGGCGTTGTGACAACTTTTGCCGGGTCAGGTGCCTCTGGTAGCATAGATGCTACTGGTACGGCAGCATCTTTTAATAATCCCCTTGGTATTGCTGTTGATTCAAACGGTATTGTTTATGTAGCCGACACAGTGAATCACAAAATTAGAAAAATCACTTCGACTGGTTCGGTTACAACCTTTGCAGGCATAGGTACATCGGGCAGCACTGATGCCTCAACTGATACAGCCTCTTTTGATGAGCCATTTGATATCGCCATCGACTCAAATGGTATCATTTATGTGGCAGATTCGCGAAACCACAAAGTCAGAAAGATTGAATAGGTGTTTTTAATGAGTCGCACGTCTGTTTTGATTAAGAGGGCGCTCATTGGGTTTCAATAAGAGACTACAAACCGCTGAATGGTACGCGAATCGCCTTCAGGCACTTCGTCTACGCGACTGACCACACCCGGATTAAATACGTTTACTTTGTAAGTGCGAAATAGCTCATCAGTATGCTGGTCGGCGGTATAGTACACGTCATTACCTATAATAGATAGCCCTGTAGTGCTTACATTACCGCCGGCAACCAGTGCAGCATTGAGTCTGGTGGTGATTGTGGGATTGTTGGCTGTCACGTAGTAAAGTTCATTAACACCATCGGTATCTTGATCGGCGACATAGATAATGCCATTGCTGTCTGGCATCCACTGATATGCTGTTGTTACATCACCGTTGCTTACCAGGGTTGAATTAACTTTTGTGGCTGAACCGAGATTAGAAAGATCTGTCACAAATAACTCTTCTGTGCCCTGGGTTTGCATATCAGCCACATACAATACTTTGCTACCATCAGGGCTGATTGAGATTGGGTCATTGATGGTTTCGTTATTAAAGGTTGATAGGTCATAGAAAATACCGCCACCTGAAACCATGGGGGGGTGTACCATGGTACTCACCGCGTTGTTGGTTAACGATACCACAAACATGTCAAGTATCTTGCCAGGCTCTCTTGCCGTATAAATTACATTATTGGTGCCTGGCAAAAACTGGTATGAAAAGGCATCAGCAGGTGGTGTTAAGTAAGCCCAGCTTGCTGGGTCAGCTACAGTAGAAACAAGCAAGTCGATACTGAAGGTGTTGTTTACAAAGGCAACAAAGATGATTTTTGTACTATCGAGACTGAAGTCATAGCGCATTAGACTACCAGGGTTCGCAACTTGTGTTGCCACTGTCGCATTGTTAATGGCGACAAGCCAAAGTGTACCATTACTGACTCGATATAACGCGTGGGTGCCATCAGCGCTTACTTTGAAACTTTTTACGTCATGGGCTGCAGCGAGGGGCGCATTCAACTTCACTGAAACATTTTCATTTGATAAGTCGATCATATATAGCTCAAACTGGTCGGCAGTATGCTGGTCTGCAATATAATAAAGGCGATCATTTTGCTGGTCGCGATGCAGGTTTTCTGGTTTTGAATCTACGTTACCACCATGGTTCAGTTTTTTCTTTTTGCCTTTATTTTTCATATCGCAGCGGTATAAGTGCCATTTCGAGGCACTGTCTTTCTGAACAAAGTAGACTTTATCTTTTTGAGAATCGGCGATGATCTTATCACCAATATCTGTGGCCCAGGGGTTACTGATTTTGCGAGCGCCTTTGTTTTTTAAAGGCTTAGCGAAAAGCTCGGTTGTCTGTGAACTACCGCCTACTTTGTAATAAGCAAAAGGGCCTTCTGGCCATGATTGCAGGGCCACAGCATCAGCTGATTCTGATGTATCAGCCTTTTGATTGCAGTTTATTGCAATTGGCAGAATTGTTAAAAAAAGTAAAATTCTCAATAGAGGTGTCAAAACGAAATGCATGGTAATCTTCCTTCGAATTAAATTGGCCTCAAAATGCCGGTTTGAAGTCATCGAAAGAAAGACGCCGGGGTGAGATTGCTGCTTACAAAAAAGTCAATTTTTTTAGCGTTAGATTTTTCTTGCTGTATCTGTCTATTCGAACCTGCCCTCGCTGGTAATGATACTCAGCAAGGGGTCATCCATTGCAACATAGCCGTACAAGGGGCCTGTGAAACTACCCAGGCTTGTAATGTTGGCGCCTGCTTTGCCAAATATGGCTAGAGAATCGCCACTTGGGGCGATGCTGCGCGCATTATCAGCACCACTAGAGCCTATGAATGTATACCAATTGATGTCACCGTTTAAGCTAAGACTCACGACCAGGCCATCGTCGCCACCCTGATGAGGCAAGGTGGGGCTTTTGCCCAGCAGCGAGGGTATGTCGGTATTGCCGGTGCCCGCCAGAATCAAAGAGCTATTTGCCAGGTTGAGACCATGCACCTGCTCGTTACCTGTCGAACCCAGAAAAGTATACCACTGCACTGTGCCTGTTTCGCTCAGGCGATATACGGCCATGTCGTTGCCCCCGCTATGCGAGTTCAAAGGCGTTTGGCCACTGAGGTTGGGTATGTTTGCCCCGGCGCGACCGGCCGCAATAAAAGTGCCGTCACTCAGCGAGCGACAATCTGATAATCTTTCAGCGCTGCCAGTGGCCCCGAGAAATGTATACCAATCAAGAGCACCAACACTTGAAAGCTTGAAAATCACTGCATCGTCTGCACCAGAGTAAGCATTGATGGCAGCACCAAGTGACGGCAAAGCACCGGCGGAATAACCGCAGATAATACTGCC
>CAZHLC010000706.1:0-2791 GCA_964532545.1 uncultured Leptospiraceae bacterium
CCGGTGTAGAAACAGGCCCAGAATAGTTGAATCTACATAGTCAATGGCGCTGAGGTCTATGGCCAGAGATTTTTCGTTTTCGAGGGCCAGAATGTCTTGTAACCGGGTTTTATGGGTAATGTTTAAAACCGGCCCCTCGGGTTTTATAAATTTGATGCCTTCTTTAATCTCAGTCTTAATTTTCATCACTGACTTTAATGAGATTGCGGCCCGATGTTTTAGCCTCATAAAGTGCTGCGTCTGCCCTTTCAATTAATTCACTGTAGGTCTGATCTCGACCATTCTGATAACAAGCTATGCCGATAGATGTGGTTATATTAAAGGTACCGCCAGCAGAGTCGAATTCTTTTTTTTCAAGATTTGCCCTTATTCGCTCTGCTACAATTTTGGCAGATTTCAGATCAGTGTCAGGTAGAACGACCAGAAACTCTTCACCGCCAAAACGGCAGGCAATATCAACTTCTCTGAGCTCTTCAAGCAGCATTTGGCCGGTTTGACCCAGTACCAGATCACCCTGCGAATGGCCATAGTTGTCATTAATCGATTTAAAATTATCAAGATCGAGTAGCAGAATACTCAAATCTGATTTACGGCGATTTACCCTTTTGGCCTCGTATTCAAGTTTTGATTCAGCGTAGCGCCGATTGAAAAGGCCCGTCAGGCTGTCTAAGTTCGAAAGCTGGTAGAGGTAATTAATTTGCAATAATTTGCTGATCTGACGCTGGCAGATCTCGAGCAGGCGTAGCTCTTCAGCATCGAGCGACTTGTCGGTTTGAATAATAAAAAAGCCGAGGGTTTTGCGGTCTTCTTGAGAGATCAGAGGGTAAATCAGGGTGCTTTCGGCATCAATAATACAGGGGTGCAGGTTTTTAAAAGATTCAAACATAACAGCATCTTCTTTTTTATCAAGCATAAAGAAGGTGGTGTCACGGTCTCTGAATTTATCAGGAATTTTAATCGGGGCAAAAGAAATCAGGTTGGCTTTTTCATTCTCGATGCAGATCATCTTCCATTCTGTGCCGATTGATAGAAACAGTGAAAACCGATGCTCATCGAGATTATCTTGCATTGTCTGGCAGAGTAGTTTAAGGTTCTGCTCAGTGGTAAAGATTGTGTTGGTGCCCTTGCTCAACTCAATGATAGACATGAGTTTGAGGTTCTGGCTGACGGTATCATAGAGCCGCGATCGCAGCTGTTCGATTTCTTCGTTTTCTGCTGACATAGTCTGAAACTGATGCCTATGCCATGCCGGCATAGGCATGTTTTCTGCGTATTAGAAAAGGCTCTTTAAGTCTTTGCTTTTCTCTTTTAATTTGTCTAATTGATCAGGTTTAACTTTGTCTTTATATTGCATAGCCTTGTCTTTGATGCTATCGACACTGCAGCCACCCTTGCAACCAAAGCCAGCTACAGCCAGGCCAATAACCAGAATTTTAAGAATTTTCACCATTCTCTCCTTACCTGTGGGTAAACCACAGAAGAAGATGAAGGCAGGCAGCCTACCCCTGGTCAAGACATTTTTGCTCAGCCTGAAATTATGGTTTCAAGTTTGCTGATATCAGCAGGTATCAGCCTGGCCCCGGTCTTCTGCACAATTCTTGAGCCGAGGTAGTTGCCAACCCGTGCGGCCAGCTCGGGTGAAAAGTCATGGGTCAGCCCATAGAGGGTGCCTGCGGCAAAGGCATCGCCGGCGCCAGTGGTATCAACCGGCTCAACCGGAAAGCCCGCCACCTGCTTGATCTGACCATCTGTTACTACGATTGAACCATGCTCTGAATTGGTAATATAGGCGCCACGCACCTTGTCTTTGACGTACTCAACAGCTTTATCAAAATCTTTGGTGTCTGCAAAGGCACAGGCCTCGTCAGCATTGCAGAAAACCACATCAAGGTAATCTTGGCAAATGTCATGAAACTCTTGTTTTGAGCGGTTAACACAGAAGGGGTCAGAAAAGGTGAATGTAACCAGCACGCCATTATCGCGTGCTACCTTCATGGCCTCGATGCAGGCTTCTTTCTGGTGATCACCATCCCACATATAGCCTTCAATGTAGAGGGCCTTGCAGTTCTTAATGTCGTCAAAATTAATATCGCCATTGGACAGCGATGATGAAATGCCCAGGTGAGTCAGCATAGAGCGCTCGGCATCTGGGGTGGTTAAGACAAGACAGGTGCCAGTTGTCGTACCATCTTTGGGCCCGGGGGGAACTTCAAACTTGATACCCAGGTTTTGCAGGTCATCTTTGTAGAACTCGCCGAATGAATCGCTGGCTACTTTGCCTGCATAGTAACCATTGCCCCCGCAGAGAGCGATGCCATGCATGGTATTGGCGGCTGAGCCACCGGCTGTCATCTTCAGCTCATGGTCGGCCAGGTCGGCCAGCAGACGCCCCTGCATTTCTTCATCGACAAGAGACATGGTGCCCTTTGAAACATCATGATTTCGCAGAAAATCATCATTTACGAAGGCAACGGTGTCAACCAGGGCGTTGCCAATGCCGAAAACATCTTTTTTTTTCATAAGTTTACCTGTATGGTGATACTTTTTTGATCTTCGAGCTGGGAATCGTTTTCTTGCCCGAAGTTGTGATAAGTACGATATTGCTGCCCACCTGACTGTAAACCCCAATATAGGTTTTGCCGTCAGTTGTTTCAAGTTTTGAAACACTGCCATATTTCTTTTTCAGATCATCTATGGTGGGCTTCTTCTTCTTTTTTCTGGGTTTGCTCTTCTTCTCAGTTTTCTTCTCTGTGGTTTCTTCTTTTGATAAAAGTG
Source organism: uncultured Leptospiraceae bacterium (assembly GCA_964532545.1). Lineage (GTDB taxonomy): Bacteria > Spirochaetota > Leptospiria > Turneriellales > CAZHLC01 > CAZHLC01. Next base: position 2,776 of record CAZHLC010000706.1, read on the forward strand.
CCGAGACTTTCTCTTT
>CAZHLC010000707.1:0-2788 GCA_964532545.1 uncultured Leptospiraceae bacterium
GTAGGCGTAGCCTCTGATGGCAATTACACCTTCATCGCAAATGCCCGCAGCCGCTGGGTATGGCTGTTTGACTATGACATCGTCATTGTTCAGCTGCACCATGTACTTAAGGCCATCATCAAGGCCTCTGAAAACGCCGATACCTTTGTTCATGCTTTCTCAAAGAAAAAGCAGAAGGCTTCGCTTGAAATAATAAAAAAAGAATACCCCAAACATAAAAGTCTGAAAGATTTCAACTACATCTATAAAAAGTACCGGGCCAAGCTGCACAGGCACTATAAAAAGATTGCCAAAATCAAAAAAGGCAGCAGAAACTTTGGCTGGCTGCGCACCCCTGGTTTTTATGAGTACATTCGCCTGATGTATCGCCAGAACCGCATCGCCATTGTTGCAGGTGATATGCTGAAAGATCAGGCTATGCGCTCTATCGGGGCTTCAGCCCGGTCTCTCAATACACCTATCAGGGTGTATTTTCCCTCAGATGCAGAAGAGCACTGGCGTTTTATACCCAACTACCGCCAGAATGTGGCCAGTTTGCCCTTTGATGAAGCATCAGTTGCCCTGCGCACTATATGGCAGGCCTATAATCATGTCTTCAAAATTCGGTTCAAGTGGCATAAGGCCAGCGGTAAAACCTTCTGGCACTATGTTGTTCACAATGGGCTGGCCTACCAGCGCGATATTCAGAATACGGCTTTCGCATCGGTAAACGACTGGAAAGAATATGCACGCAGTACAGACAGTTTCGACTTGAGTACTATTGAGCTGGCCAGTAAACTTCCGCCAACTCTGAAAATCGATTAAAGCATATACTTTCTATTCTTATAGAAGGCCCGGCTGAGGCGCCTCTTGCGCCAGTTTACTTTCGTCCAGCTGGGGCGGCGGTGATCAAAACCCACCCGGCTCATCTGGCCGATAATGTGAAACCCTTTGCTACCGGCTGGCTTAAACAGCACATAACGATTATAGAAATACATTACATTTCGCTCAGGGTATGCTTGGGCCATTGCGGTAAAGTGTCTCTTCACAGATTGGGGCGAATAAAAAAGATCTGGCCCTGAATTAGCCGAGCGGAATATCAGCGGGGTTGGCGTCGGGGCCACCTTATCAGTGAGCTTGCGGAACTTTTCTGTGCTGCCCAGTTCCATAGGTATTTCACGTACGGTGAAAGGCAACTTCTTCTTTTTCTTTCTGTAATGACTGATGTACTGGGCCTTTTTGTCATTAGGGTCATTGATGTCGGTAGCCACAATTTTCTTAAGGTGGTTGGCCACCTTTTTGTCTTCATGAATATCTCTCACAGTGGGGGCGCCGTCGGCATAGAGAATGGCGCTACCAAGGTCGATGAACACTGCATCTTTGAATACCTGTTTAAATGAGCCAGAATATCTGTGCTTAACCTGACCGGCAAACACTCCGCGCAGAAAGATATTATGATCATACAATCTTTTGCGTGAGCTACGCTGCATAACTGTATGATTACCATACTTCTTCTTTTTATAGAGTTTCTGCAGACTGCGGCGGCCAAAGGCCCGGTGCTCTTTGCGATGCAGGGTGCGAATGATACTGGTAGTCTTCTTATCAAAGAAGCCTGAATCTTGCCAGCTGCCAAGCAGAGCTGCCGGCAATTTGGGAATGACTGCATTGGTGACCGTTTCTTTTTTTACATGCTGCTTTTCTTCAAGTTTATCTTCAGTCTTTTTCTCAATGGAACGGGCATTGGGGTCTTTTGTATCAATCGACTTTGTATTTTTAGCCTGACTCTTTTTATCAACCGCAGCGACCTGAGAACCAGATTCAGCGGGTTTAGAATCAGTAGGCTGGCCCGAAGCACAGCTATATACGAGTAACGAGAATAATAAAGTCAGTTTTTGTTTCATAGCTTTAAAGGTTTTTCCAGTTGGTTTGCTCTGCAATGTACCAGGCAGCGCGGGTCGCCAGCCCCATAATCGTCACCTGGGGGTTCACAGCCACAGAACTCGGAACTGCAGATGAATCGGTGACGTAAAGGTTTTTTAGCTCATGCATACGATGCCATGGGTCAAGCACAGACGTTTTCGGGTCATGGCCGATCTTGCAGGTACCCATGGGGTGTGCGCTGGTGACCTCAAGGTTCTTACCTTTAACTGAATTTGGGTCGAGCACTTCGAGTTCATCAGGGCTGTTAAACTCAGCATCAATAAAAAAAGGTAAATATACCTTTCTGGCGCCAGCCTCGAACATCATACTGCCAATGATTTTAAATCCGCGAATGAAGTTATTTTTATCTTCTGTACTCATGTTATAGAAGGTCAGCGGGCCAGCACTGGTGCCGTAGACCCGCCCACGTGAGCTGTCTTTCAGCATACAGCCGAATAAACCAAGATAAGGAAATTCATTCATTACCTCATAGCCCTTTCTGCCAACACCGGGTAGAGTTCCGGCCAGCATATTAGGGGGCAGAATCATATTAATGAGATGAAGACCCTCTTTACGAAATTGATCAATAGCATAAGTTTGAAAGGCACCTTTCCAGCTTTCAACTTTCTCGTTGTAAATGCCATATACCCGTGATGCCGGGTGCAGACTGAGGTTCTTACCCAGCTCTCCTGATGTTTTACCAAGGCCTGAGCGGCTGAGTAGATAGGGCGAATTGAGGGCATTGGTGGCCACAATAACCAGCTTTGCATTGATCTTTACTTTGTGCAGCTTACGGTCAGTTACCGGATGGACAATGTGCCCTGTCACCCCTGTGGCAATGTCTCTTTTGTGTTTGATTTTGTTGATTTTACAGTTGGCAAGAATAAGG
>CAZHLC010000708.1:0-2785 GCA_964532545.1 uncultured Leptospiraceae bacterium
TTTAGATACTTATCTGAACCCAGTTCGAGATACAGTAGCATCTGAATCTTAAAAGATTTATCGAACATTATACGGCTGGCATCGTTATTTATGTTTTTGCTCTTATAATCTGCGAGCGGGTAATCTTGCCCGCGGTAGAGTTTTTTAAACCCCCAGGCGTTAAGCAGATTATAAACTTCTTTATCAGTCAGTCTCAACTTACCCTCACGGTAAAGGTAATAGGGTAGAAAACTTACGATGCCCTGGTCTAACCACTCAACACTTGAGGCCGTCTTGCCAAACCACAAATGACCAAGCTCATGCAGAAGCAGTGCCGGGTTTTCTCTGGCACCTTTAAACCAGACATTAATATCATGGTAGCCCTTCATGACTGACCCTCTACCAAAAATATGAATCTGCTTTCTGGGTGGCTGAAGGGGGCGTTGCAGGTGACGTTCAAGCAGGGGCAGATAAGCAGCTGTCTGGGTCGCTACATAACTGGCCGTCTTCTGCTGGTCTGGTTCGTAGTGCAGCTTGAGGGTGACTTGACCATGGGCCAGAATAATTTTTTTGGTGAGAGTTTTACTGAGGGCTGGGTCATTGCGAAAGCTCGTTGAGATATCAACGGGCATTTGTTTGGCACTCAGGCCACATATGCTCAGCACTAAAATTATCAATCTGGCCATCGAGGTTGCTTTCTGCAGGGTACTTCTTGCGAGGCAACGATTATTTCAGGTTATCGGCCCCTGCAAAAAGAAGTTGACCCGGCAAAAAGATCATTCAATTCTAAGAGTGTAAATATGAGTTATCATCTGGTAAAAGATTACTATCGTCAGAAACACTATGATTTTTTTTCACAGTATAAGTATCCCTTTTATGGAATAACTGTTGAGCTTGATATTCAATATTTACAGGCTTTCTGCCGCCAATTTCAATACTCTTTAAACACAAATCTCTGCTATCTGTGCGTTAAGGCCATGAGTGGCATTGAAGACTTCAGGTTTCGCATCTATGATGATGACATTGTTCTCTATGATAAGTTGCATTTTCGTATGCTGGTGCCTAACAAAGACCAGCCCTATACTGTGGTGCGGCTGTTTTTCGATGAAGATATCGGTGCCTTTAACAAAAAGGCAGCCGAGGCCATTGAGCATGCATATGAGCACTTCAGTTTAGAAGAAGAAAAGGCCCATCTGAACTTTGTTTATTTCTCGGCCCTGCCAAAGGTTGCGTTTACCTCTTTGACTCATCTGCCAGAAGACAATGCTACAGATACGGTGCCTAAAATTACCTTTGGTAAGTTCCGTAAAGAAGGTGAAAAAGTGCTTCTGCCCATTGGCCTGCAGGTCAATCATCGTTTCATCGACGGTGAGCATCTCTCTGCGCTGGTCGAGAATATGCAGTATCTGTATAATAATCCAGCTGATGAATTACCCCAGGGGTAGTTAGGCCGCTCTTCTTTTCTTCTGTGCTCGGGGCTTTCTGGTTTTTGCCGTTTTTTTCTGCGGAACCTTTTTACGTGCAGCAATCTTACTCATGGCGCGTTCACTGATGGCAGTGATTGAGAGTGAGGGGTTAACCCCTGGGTTGGCTGAGATCATTGAGCCATCACAGACGTACATATTTTCATAACCAAAAACCCGGTTGTTCTTATCTATCACCCCCTCTGATGCATCGGCACCCATGCAGGCCCCGCCCAGAATATGAGCCGTGGTAGGCGTGGCGTAAAGGGTTTCAGCATTGGGTTGGTAAACCTGGCCATCGACCTTTTTAGCATAGGCCCGGGCCAGTTCATGGGCTTCATCGATGAACGGGGTGGGGGCCGCGCCAGTATCGACCGAGCTTTTTAAACCAAGCAGGCCCTTACTGAAGCGCAGGGTTGAATCAAGGGTTTGCATGAACAAAAGAATCTGGGTTTTGCCCGCATAGTCTCGCAGCAGAGCAATGCGTAAATGCTGCAGGGGGCTTTTAACAAAGGCAGTGATTGTCTGCAGTATTCTGATCAGCAGGTTGCTACCGGTTGCCTGTGGCCAGAAAGTGGTGCGCCAGAAACTTGAACCTTTGGGGTAGCGTACCGGCTCAAGATGTGAGTTATCATCGGTGTGCAGAATAGAACCAATGGCTACACCGGCCGAGAGTTCTTCTTTCTGTGAGGGTGCTATGACGGCCAGCAGGCTTTCATTGTTTGTTCGAATTGATTTGCCTAATTGGTCTGAAATACCGGGCAATGAAGTTTTCTTCAATTGACTGAGCAGCTTGACGGTGCCTAACACTCCCCCAGAGAAAACCACGCCACGGGTTCTCACCCTGCGCGATCTACCCCATGGTGAACCTGTTTTTTTAAAGCTAACTTCATAACCGTCTGACCCATCATGGGCATCGTCTAATGGTTTTACGTCGATAACATTTGATTCGGCCCAGATTTGAGTTCCCAATTGCTGGGCCAGATAGAGATAATTTTTATCAAGGGTATTTTTGGCATTGTAGCGGCAGCCAAGCATGCAGCCACCGCAGTAGATGCAGCCGGTACGGTCAGGGCCCCGGCCTTTAAAATAGGGGTCTTTCTCTGTTTTACCCTCTTTACCAAAGTAGACGGCCACTCTGGTGCTTTCAAAATGTTCTTCTTTGCCAAAATCTTTTGCCAACTCTTTGAGGGCCAGATCTGCGGCGAACATCTTCGGGTTGGGGGCCGCCCCCAGCATCTGTAGAGCCTTCTGGTAATGAGGTTTTAATTCACTCTGCCATTTTGCCAGATTGGCCCAACTTCCCGATTCAAAAAATGGCTTTTTGGGAATGGGTAGCGTAT
>CAZHLC010000709.1:0-2779 GCA_964532545.1 uncultured Leptospiraceae bacterium
CAGTTTGTCGATCTCTTGCTGATCAATAGCATCTAAACCAATAAGGTTGGGCTGTATCTGCTCATTGACCGCTTCTACGGCCTTGAGAACACCCTTACCCAGATAACGGTCTTTATCGCCGTCGCGCAATTCAAGGGCCTCTCTTTTACCGGTTGAGGCACCAGAGGGAACAATAGCCCGGCCACTGTGGCCGCTCTCTAACTCTACTTCGGCTTCTACGGTGGGGTTACCCCGTGAATCAATTACTTCGTGGGCATGAACATTTACAATTAGTGATGACATTCTGCCAGACTGATTTTTTGAAAGGGCTTGTAAAGTATGACCAATAATATTTGCCGCCACCCCCCTTTTCAATTAATTCAAAGAGTCGTCTCTATAAACCAGTATAGCCTTTACAGGCCAGGGGCGGCCCAAAGTTTACAAAAAATGGCAAATTCAATCAAGATAACCGGTGCCAAAGAGCACAACCTGAAAAATGTTTCGGTTGAAATTCCCCGTGAACAGCTGGTGGTCATCACCGGCCTCTCGGGCAGTGGCAAAAGCTCACTGGCCTTTGATACCATCTATGCCGAAGGCCAGCGCCGTTACGTTGAGAGCCTCTCAGCCTATGCCCGCCAGTTTCTGGGCCAGCTAGAAAAGCCCAACGTTGACTCAATTGAAGGGCTCTCGCCGGCCATCTCAATCGAGCAGAAAACCACCCATCGTAACCCCCGCTCGACCGTTGGCACCGTCACTGAAATCTTTGATTATCTGCGTCTGGTGTTTGCCCGCATTGGCGAGCCCCACTGCCCCAACTGTAACCGGCGCCTCGAGGCCCAGGCCATTGACAGCATTGTCGATCAGGTTCTGGCCCTGCCCCGCCGCTATGAACACCAAGAAAAGTTCAGGCTGCAGATTCTCGCCCCCCTGGCCAAATCAAAAAAGGGCGAGTTTAAAGACCTGTTTCAGAAGCTGGTTAAAGATGGCTTTGTCAGAGTACGGGTTGATAAAACCATTTATGAACTTGAAGATGAAATCAAACTGCAGAAAAACCAGAAACACAATATCGAGCTGGTGGTTGACCGCCTTATTCTGCGCGAGGGTGAAGAAAACAATCTGCGCACCCGCCTCAATGATTCACTAGAGCTGGCCATTGAAAAAGCCGATGGGCAGGCCATTGTGCTCTATTCGGCTGATGGCGATGAGCCTGTTGAAGGTGAAGATCTTTTTTCAACCAACCTGGCCTGCCCGGTGTGCGACCTGTCATTTCCGAAAATATCGCACCGTTTATTTTCTTTTAACTCACCCGAGGGGGCCTGCGAAGAATGTTCAGGCCTCGGGGCCAGTCTCACATTTCACCCCGACCTGCTGATTCAAGATGACAGCAAGACTTTAGAAGAAGGTATTATCAGAGGCCTGGGTTGGTCAGCTGACGGATACTGGTACCAGCACACCATGAAAGCCCTGGCAAAAAAGCTGAAGTTCTCACTGAAAACACCGTGGAAGAAGCTGCCCGCCAAAGTGCGCAATACCATACTCAATGGTGACAAAGAATTAAAACTTAAATATGAATGGAAAGGTGAAGACGGCAACTTTCACTTCTCTCGCCATTACGAGGGCATAATTCCCAACCTGCTGCGGCGCTATGCCACCACCCAGTCTGATCATGCCCGCCAATCGATGGAACAATACATGGTTAACATGCCATGCAAGACCTGTAACGGGGCCCGCCTGCGGCCATTCAGCCTCAGCGTTCTATTGAAAAAGAAAAATATCCAACAGCTGACCTCGCTCAGTCTTGAAGCTGCTCTTGATTTTTTCAAAAACATTGAACTGAGTCGCACCGAACGTATTATCGCTGAACAGGCCCTGCGTGAAATTATCTCGCGCCTTGAGTTTCTTAACAATGTGGGCGTTGGCTACCTTACGATGGATCGTACTGCCGGCACTCTCTCTGGCGGTGAATCACAGCGCATCAGGCTGGCCACCCAGATTGGCTCAGCTCTCATGGGTGTTCTTTACGTGCTCGATGAGCCTTCAATCGGCCTGCACCAGAGTGATAACGAACGCCTGATTAAAACATTGCTTGGCCTGCGCGACCTGGGCAATACCATCATCGTAGTTGAACACGATGAAGAGACCATTGAAAATGCAGATTTTATTATCGATATGGGCCCGGGGGCCGGTGAGCATGGCGGTGAGGTGGTATTCAGCGGCAGCTATAAGCAGATTCTCAAGTCAGAGTCATCAGTAACCGGGGCCTACCTTTCTGGTAAAAAAGAGATCGGTTTCTCGCACGAGCGGCGTGAGGGTAATGGCAACACCATCAAGGTGGTGGGGGCCAGTGAAAACAACTTAAAAAATCTCGACGTTGAATTTCCCCTTGGGCAGTTTATCTGCATTACCGGCCTTTCAGGCAGCGGTAAAAGCAGCCTTATAAACGAAGTGCTCTATAAATCACTGGCAGCCAAGCTGCATGGCAGTCACAAACTGCCAGGCAAACATAAACGTATAGCCGGCCTGGCCAATATAGATAAGATCATTAATATTGATCAGAGCCCCATTGGCCGCACACCCCGCTCTAACCCGGCCACATATACGGGCGCCTTTACCCCCATAAGAGAACTCTTTTCAAAATTGCCCGCCAGTAAAATGCGCGGCTACAAGCCGGGGCGTTTTTCTTTTAATGTACGTGGTGGCCGCTGCGAGGCCTGCGAAGGTGATGGGGTTAAAAAAATTGAAATGCATTTTCTGGCCGACGTCTATGTAACCTGCGAAGTCTGTCACGGGCAGCGCTTTA
>CAZHLC010000710.1:0-2779 GCA_964532545.1 uncultured Leptospiraceae bacterium
AAAAACGAAATTGTACTGAATGCAGCTCAATCACTGATCGGCGCCCTGGTTGATGGCCCCAGTCAAGAAGTACGTGAAACTACTAAGTCACTGCTCTGGGGTGAGGTGCGCAATGGTCAGGGCAAAAAGCTGCAGGGGCGCATGATCACCGCCGAGGGGTACCAGCTTACCCGCAATTCGGCCCTGTTGGCTGCAGATAAGGTACTCAAGGGGCAGTTCAAAGCGGGTTTTCAGACCCCCTCGCTGGCCTTTGGCAAAGATTATGTGCTCGAATTAGAGGGCAGTGACTTTCTGGGCATCGAGTAATTTACAGCTAAAGATACATAATTTTGGCATAATTTAAAAATACTTATTGCCCATATATTTGGTTGATTAAGTTACCCCCATCATGCCTAAGAGCAGAACTTCACTTCGACGTGAAGAGCAACTTGCTACATTTTTTTTCTCAAAATCTATATCCGTTATCTTTCTTTCATCTTACCAAAGTCTTCACAGACAAAAAGCAGGAAACTCATGGAATTTGATATTCTCTATATTTTAGTTGGTGTAGTCATACTACTGGGGGTCGGCGACTTGATCGTCGGCGTAAGCAATGATGCAGTGAACTTTATGAACTCGGCCATTGCTTCAAAAGTGGCGACCCGCAAAGTCATCATGATCGTGGCCACCATCGGCATCTTCATCGGGGCTGCCTCTTCAAGCGGCATGATGGAGGTGGCCCGCAAAGGCATCTTCAGACCAGAGATGTTTCAGCTTGAACACCTGTTCATGATCTTTCTGGCGGTGATGCTCTCTGATATTATTCTGCTTGATTTATACAATACTCTGGGGCTGCCCACATCAACCACTGTTTCGCTGGTTTTTGAGCTTCTGGGGGCTTCTGTAGCGGTAGCCATGTGGGCCACCGGCGGTGACATCAGTCTTGCCTTTGAGCGAGTTGCCGCGGGCAGCGCTCTGACCATCATACTTGGCATATTTTTATCTGTAGTGGTAGCCTTCATAGCCGGCCTCATTGTACAGAGTTTCTTCAGATTATTATTTACCTTTGAGTTTTCAGAAAGAATAAAAAAGCTCGGTGGTGTTTTTGGCGGCCTCTGTGCATCGATTCTCATTCTGTTCTTAATGGTGAAGGGCCTGAAAAAAGCAGCCTTTGTCAGCAAAGAACATTATGCCCTGATGACCGATAACATGGGTTACATCTTTTTGGGCAGCTTTGTTATCTTTTCAATACTGCTGCATTTTCTGGTAAGCCGTGGGGTGAATATATTTAAATTCATTATCTTAATGGGTACCGGTGCCCTGGCTATGGCCTTTGCGGGTAATGACCTGGTTAACTTTATTGGGGTGCCTATTGCCGGCTTTCAAACTTTTACTTTTATTACAGAAGGCGCAGGTACTGATCTGGGCACAAGCCTGGCAGCTAAATTGCCCTCACCAGATTTTGCCCTGCTGGCAGCCGGGGGCATTATGGCTTTGACCCTCTGGCTCTCAAAAAAATCGCGTTCGATGTCAAATACTGAAATCAGCCTGGCAAGTCAGGCCGATGCTGTACAGGTGTTTGAATCTAACATGGTGGCCAGAATGCTGGTACAGATTTCATTTCAGATACAGAACATCTTCAAGAGTGTGATACCAGGCGCTGTAAAGCGCTATATCGATCGGCGCTTTCAAAAACCAGAAGCTCTCGCCATTACATCAGACTATGACCTGCTGCGGGCCTCGAACAATATTATGACGGCCAGTATCATCATTATGATCGGCACCCTGCTGAAAATGCCTCTTTCTACTACTTTTGTCACCTTTATGGTAGCAATGGGCACCTCGCTGGCAGACCGCAGCTGGGGCCGCGAAAACGCCGTGCAGCGGGTCAGCGGTGTTTTAACAGTAATTGGCGGCTGGGTAGCCACGGCATTTATTGCATCAATTACAGCGGCCATTATCGTAAGCATAATCTTTGTCGCCGGCTTTTACTCGGCTCTGGCCATACTTGGGCTGGCCATTTTTCTAATCTATAGCTTTGCTAAAATGCACAAGAAAAAGCAGGCAGCCTATGACAAAACGGTCAAAACAATCAAAGAGTTACATGGCCGACCTGACGCAGCCCTGTCTCGCACAGTAGAAATCATCATTGGCAGCTTTAATCAGTCAAACGAAGCCACCGACCTGCTGGTAAAGGCCGCAGGCTCTGGTAAACGTAAACCGCTGCGACGGGCTGATAAAATTGTTACTAAGCTGCGCAAAGATTACGAAACATCAATGACTCACGTTATTCGTATTTCAAAAGAACACTTCGAAGAACGTGATTTTCTCAGTTCTCATTCATTGACCAATGCCCATACGGTAACAAGGCATATCGTAGGTAGTTTGAGCCGCATGATCGCAGCAGTTCGTAACCGAATCGAAATTTTTCATACACCTCTCACTGAAAATGAAATCAAAGACATTAATGAGATGGTCACAGTGCGCGATGAAATTGCTAAACACTTTAAAGACAATGTAGATGATCTGGCTAAAAAGCCCCTGGCCCAGACCAAGGCCGGCAAAAAACTCGCTAAGCTACGGGCCGATATTCAGAAAAACCAGATCAAACGCATTCGTGAAGGCGAAGGCAAGGTAACCACCTCGCTACCCTATGTCATCATGATTGACGAACTGGCCCATATAAATAGCCGTCTTATCGAGCTACTGTTTGATCTGAACAAGGTCGCCACCTGGGTCAAACGCAAACAGACTGAAGCTGAAAAACCGTCAAAAGCAACCAAGGGCCGCAAAAAGCCCA
>CAZHLC010000711.1:0-2778 GCA_964532545.1 uncultured Leptospiraceae bacterium
AAAGACCGCTATCTGGGCAAGGGTGTTCTCAAGGCTGTAGAAGCGGTCAATGAGCAGATACAACCCAACCTTATTGGTTTAGATGCTATTGATCAGCAAGAGATCGACAAGCTGATGATTGAGCTTGATGGCACCGAAAACAAATCAAAATTCGGCGCTAATGCCATGCTGGCAGTTTCAATGGCCACGGCCCATGCCGCCGCAGCCCATTTAGATCTGCCTCTTTTCAGATATCTTGGTTCACCCTTTTCGAAAACTCTGCCTGTGCCCATGATGAATGTGATCAACGGCGGGGCTCATGCCGATAATAACGTCGATTTTCAAGAATTTATGATCGTACCTACAGCCTTCGATACTTTCAGAGAGTGCCTGCGCCAGGGCGCTGAGATTTTTCACCAGCTGAAAGCTGTATTAAAAGAAAAAAACCTCAACACTGCCGTAGGCGATGAGGGTGGTTTTGCACCTGATTTAAAATCAAACCGCGAAGGTTTAGAACTGCTCATGGGGGCCATTGAAAAGGCCGGCTATAAGCCCGGTGAGAATACCTTTATCGCTATGGATGCTGCCTCGTCTGAATTCTATAAAGATGGCAAATATGAATTAGCCGGCGAAGGCCAGAGTCTTGATGCCGCCGGCCTGGTTGAGCTCTACAGCGCCTATGCGAAAGACTTTCCCATTGTTTCATTAGAAGATGGTATGGCCGAAGATGACTGGGCGGGCTGGGCTAGGCTTACTGAAGCCCTGGCTGATAAGTGGCAGCTGGTAGGCGATGACCTGTTTGTAACCAACGCCGCCATTCTACAGAAAGGTATAGACGAAAACATTGCCAACAGTATTCTGATCAAAGTGAACCAGATTGGTACCCTGACCGAAACAATTGAAACCATGAAGCTGGCCGATCGCGCTGGTTATACCTGTGTGGTGTCACACCGCTCTGGTGAATCAGAAGATACCACCATTGCCGATCTGGCCGTGGCTACCGATGCAGGGCAGATCAAAACCGGTTCAATGAGCCGCACCGACCGCATTGCCAAGTATAACCAGCTACTGCGCATTGAGAACTATCTTGGCTATGAGGCTTTTTATCCCGGTAAGGCGGTTTTTAAACTTTAGTGCGGCAACTGATTGAACGTTCAACCAGCCACTGGCTGTTCTGGCCGTTTCTGGCCCTGATCGTTCTGGGCATTGTTTACATTTTCTTTTTCAGTGAGAACGGCTACTTCTCGTATCTGAATCAGATTCAAAAAAGAGAGCTGCTTGAGCAGCAGATCAAAGGCCTGGAAAAGAAAAAGAAGGGCCTGAAAAAAGATCTGGTACGTTTGAAAGACCGCACCCAGGCTATCAGCATTCTCAGCAGCAAATACCTGCTTTTCAGAGACAAGGCCGAAGTGCTGAAATTCATAAAGGCAGACGAAGACAGCCCCTCTGAGGTTACCGCCAGGTATGATCTTGAAAAGCTGCAGAGCGGCTTTGCCATTGGTGGTTCTATCTTTCTGCTGCTGGTAATTTTTATTTCGTGGCGCCTTGATCTTTCACGGCAGGTTGAGCCGAGCGATGAATAACCTGTACCCACTCTGCAAAGCCTTCGTTAACTCTTTTAGATTTACTTTTTTGAAAAGGCAGGGGCTGCAGTGCAACCCCCGTTGGCTCATTGATATTCTTGATGTTGACCATGGCCTGGGTCATCTGGGTCACCTCACTGCAGAGCAGTGAGGTTCTGCTTTTCTGTGGCGTGGTGGCAAACAGATAGTCGATCAAAGAATCGGGCCAGCCTATTGGGATATTATTTCCCATTGAAATACTTAACCATTCTTCAAGAGCCTCGTTCATTGTGCGAAAAGCCTTTTTCTTATTCTGGGGCAGAATACACTCAGGCCTGATATAAAACGATGACAGCTTTGCCCGATGTTCGTATTCTTTAAGCAGCTGCTGCAAATGTTCATGCAGATAGTTGGCAGAGCCCGCAACAAAAGGTATCAGGTTCCAGATATATTTTATATGGCCCAGTAGGCCCCGCCAGAGACTGGGGCGCAGCCCCAGGCCAGGGTAGCGCGAATCACCTGAAAGAGCATAGAGGTGGTGGCCTTTCAGCTCTTTCAGCCAGCCATAGAGGTTTTCAGTCGAATTTGTGGTTTTATTTTGCTCAAATGCCCTGTCTTTAAATATAAGAAGGGTGATTTCATCATTGTTGTCGACCAGCTGCTGTAAAAAGGTGCGACTAAGGCCGGGCTCGAATAGAAAAACCAGATGCAGCTCACCCCGAATTTTTATTTTAGCCATGAGAGCGATACATAGTTAGTATTTACCTGCAATTAGTCATGAAGTTTTTCATTATTTTCATCGCTGTAAGCGGTTTGCTCAGCGCCCAACCCGGGGTGATCAGGCGAACCAAACCAAAGCAAGACCAGGCAACCCTTGATTTTAAAGCCTGGGAAAAAATAAACCAGAATATCAACAGCGTGCATAAACAGCAGCGACGGGCCGCAGTGCAAGAGGCGATTAAGTTCCCCAGTGAGAAGAGTTTTGATCTGCTGCGTGAGCGCCTGTTAATTGAAACTGATTCAGAGATTGCCGACCTCATACTGACTGTACTTGAAAGCCGTAAATCACGCAAAGATTTTTTTTATGTGCTTGATTATCTGAAAATCGTTTCTGATGAAAAGCTGGCCGTACGTTCAATGAAACTGCTCTACGGCATTCACCCACCACGCCTGCACTACGAGCTCAACCAGCTGATGAAAAAAGAGAGAAAGGAAATTATACTGGTATAAGAAATCT
>CAZHLC010000712.1:0-2775 GCA_964532545.1 uncultured Leptospiraceae bacterium
GAATACTGAAAAGAGTAAGCTACGCAAGCAGTTGAAGATTCAAGGAGAGCCGGCAAAAAAGTGTCTGCGTGAGGCGGTAGAGATGAACCGCAAAGGCCGCTAAGGCCGCAAAGAATTGTGATAGATTGCGATGCAGAATTGATTCACCAAGTTATTGGGGGGCCATTGATATGCATCGCACTTTGGGCCCTGACTACTTGAAAGTGTCTATGAGAAAGCATTGCTCGTTGCATGTCACGAAAACTCGATTAAGACTACATCACAAATACCTATTTCAGTAGGCCATTTAGATACCGATCTCGGTACTGGCTTCAGAGCAGATATGATTATCGAAGAAAAGCTTCTAATTGAATGCAAGGCAGTAGAAAATATTCTACCAATTCATCTCGCGCAGACCTTGACCTATCTAAAATTGTTAAGTTTTCGCAAGGGCCTAATCTTAAACTTCAACACTCGCACTATGAAATCAGACATCAAACGAGTCATCAACCAAATCGAAAACACTTAAACGCTTTGTGGCCTTAGCGGCCTTTGCGGTTTAAAATTACCTTTTCTTTTTCTTGCGCTTCTTCTTTTTCTTTTTCTTCTTCTTAGAAGATTTGGCCTTACCGTCTGAGGCTGAGCCCTTCAGGTAAACATCCATAGCCAGGGGAAAGTGATCAGAAACACCTGCAAATTTAGGATACTTAAAGCGTAGAGGTGTTCCCTCTTCGGTCACCTGATGGGGCGCATCGATGGGCATACGAATTGATTTATAGCGCACCTTCCATGGTGAGTCGCCATCGTGGCGCATCTCGCGCGAGAAAAGAAAAACGTCAAAGAAAGACCATGACTTCTTATATTCGTAATAGCTGGTGCCCTTGCATTTTTTGCAGCCGACGTGGTGCGAAACTTCGAAGTCTTTTTTCGCGTACTTGTCAAAAAGTTTATATTTGACATCTTCTATTTTTGAGATGTTCGAATCGCCCGAGGCCACGGCTAAATATCCCTCAGGTAAACCACGTTTCAATCTGCCTAGTACCTGCAGGGCCTGAATGCGGGTTGAGCGCGGCGCAAACTGGGCGGGAAAGTGTATGGCAAAGCATGAAACAATATCGCGGTTGGGCAGGTAAAAAGAGGCCTTTAAGATACCGCGGGTATCGAAACCTTCTTTCAGAGTAATCTTATGAAAGGTAGGAATCTCTGCCAGCTTAAAGCGCGACAGAATGGCCGTATCAATACCACGGGGGTCGTTGCTGTCGATATGAACGATGCTGTATTTGCCTTTCTTGAGATATTCGTCGCGCCACTTACGCAGCACCTTATAGTTTTCAACCTCTTGTAGAAAAAGAATATCTGGGCCCTTACCATTGTTCAGCTGAAACACGGTATCGGCCAGCCGTTTCATCTTGAGGTTGAGCAGCTTATCATTCCAGTCGAGGTTTAAGCACTCTTTGCGGCCCCATTTGCGGCGGCTGCAATATTTAATATGAGTCTTATACCTTTTGTATTTGATGGGTATAAAGGTGTAGTCACGGGTCTTGGGGTCTTTTTTGGTATCAAACAGGTTCTCGGTATTCAAGGTCATGAAGGTGACCTTGCGCTGGCCTGCATATTTGAGCTTCACCTTTTTGCGCCGGTTGGCCAGTTTGTTCTCTTGCTGCCAGAGGCGATAGAGACCGTCTTTTTTCTTAATGGCCAGCTTTAAGGCAATTTCAAACTTCTTACGGTAGGCCTTTTTGATAAACCTTTTTGTCATCAGGTTAGAATATCCCTGTCGAATGGCAGCCAGGTTCAGCATAGTACCATCTTCAAGGTAAACATAAAACCTTCGCAGGTTCAGCTCGTCGCGAAAACCCTCGGCCTCTTCGATGGTAACCTTGTCATTTCGCTTGAGCATGCGGCCGAGAAAAATACGGGCCTGGCTTGAAGTGGCCAGAATCGCCTTTTTCTCTGAAAGGGGTGCTCTAAAAAATCTCAGGCGGGTGCGCACCTCATTGGCTGGCAGAAAACGGGTGCCCATAAGGCGCACGATTTTTTTACCCTCAGCGGTCTGCACATAGACAGTATTGAGGCCTTCGACCTGTAAGACCTTACCTTCGATCTTCGGGGCTGCAAAACCGGCCTGTAACAGGCCGGCCAGAAGCAGGCTGATAAAAAAGTTAAGTACCTTATTAATCATTGATGAATTCGGCTTCATTTTCAAGAATCTCATCTGTTTTATCTTTAACTTCTTCTTTCTTCTCTTCTTCAGCGAATTCAACGTAGTTGAGGTCAAGAGCATAGACGACTTGAACGGCCCCGCCATACATGGGGTCAGACCCCTGGGGTATAAACGTATTGTTCACACCCTCTTCGATATAGTAATTGCTGGGTATAAACACGCCGAGATCAAGACTGACTCTGATGTTATCAAGGCGGTATGAGACCTGGTTGCCCAGCTCAAAGCCCATGTACTTCATGCCATCAGATTGAAACAAACCAAGAGTAAACACCTCATTGGTCATTTTACCATAGCGTATTCTGTATCTCACATTACCAAAGGTTTTCGAATTGGTTTTATCAACCTCTTCTGGTGAGTCGACCCGCTTACCATTGTCTCTGAACGAAAAGAAGTCAGTAAAGGGTGAAGCATAGTATAGCTTATAGGCAAAGAGCAGAAAACCACCCATTGACTGGCCCCTGTTTGAGGCAAAGTCTCTATCAAACCAACCACCAGATGTGGTTATACGGTGGCGAACGCGGCCGGTGCGCATCTCGTACTGGTAGTTGGCCGCAGTGGCAAAACCATTGTAG
>CAZHLC010000713.1:0-2772 GCA_964532545.1 uncultured Leptospiraceae bacterium
TGGGGGTTTCAAGCGCTCTGACTTTAAACTATGATTTCTTCTCACTGCGAACGGGCTACCTGGTTTCTGATGCGCAGAAGAATCTGGCCGGTCTAACCCTGGGGGCTGGCCTTGATTATCAGTTCAATTCAGGTAATCTGGCGCTAAACTATGCCTACCTGCCTAAAATGGGTGATCGGCTAGAAGACTACCATTTTGTATCTTTATATGGGGCCTTTGGCCAGGTCGATAAAGCCCCCCCCGAGGCAATTGTAAACATTGATAATGCCCGCTTCTCACCCAATCACGATGGTAATAAAGATTATGTTCATTTTAAAATAGAAGTACGCGATGCCAGCCCCATTGCCTCATGGCGCTTGCAGATCAGTGATGCAACCGGCCAGCCTGTGCGGGTTTTTGAAAATGATAAGCGGCTGCTTGAGAAAAAGCTCAGCGTAAGTGAAGTTTTTGGCAACTTTTTTAAAACCAAAGAGTCGCTGGTGGTACCCTCAACCATAAGATGGGATGGTACCCGCGATGTGCAGAACATCGCTGCTGCACTGAAAGAAGGTTCTACCCGCAAGGCCTTTGTGGGTGACGGCCTTTATCTCTATGAGTTTACCGTAGCCGATGCAAAGGGTAACAGAGCCAAATCAATTTATGGCAGGCTGGTGATAGACACGGTGGCCCCGACTGTACGCCTCAGCGTTGAAAACAATCTGTTCAGCCCCAATAACGATGGCAATATTGATGCGCTGTTAATTCTACAAGAGGCCCGGGCCGAAGGTGATGACAGCTGGCAGGCCGCCTTTAAAGACGCAACCGGCAGGCCGGTGAAAACCTACAAATGGTCGGGCAAGGCCATACCTGATAATCTTGTGTGGCAGGGCGATGATGACCAGGGGGGCAAGGCCCCCGAGGGTATCTATACCTATGAGGTTAGCGGAACTGACCTGGCCGGCAATCGCACTCTGGTGAGTGCTTCGAATATTACCCTGATTCGGGCCGTCGATTCGGCAGAAATCAAGCTGTCGGTTACGGGCTTCAGCCCGAATCGTGATGGTATTCAAGACACGGTTGAGCTTTCACCGGTTTTATCAAAGGTGGGGGGCCTCACCAACTGGCGCCTGTTGATTACCGATAAAAAACCAGAAAACAGGCAGGCTACGCCCGAAAGCGTAATGAGCTGGCAGGGCAAGGGGGCCATACCCGGCAATATAAAATGGAATGGCCTCGACCGCAGTAAACAGCTGCTGCCTGATGGTGACTACTATGCCGTGCTCGAAGCAGACTATGTTACCGGCAACCAGCCACGTTCATTCGCCCAGAAAATAACCGTTGATAAAACCCCACCCAGGCTGGGTGCCGAAGCCGAACTTGGTATGTTTTCACCTGATGGTGATGGTGAGGCCGAAGAGCAGCTATTCTGGCTCAGCCTTGAAGATCGCTCTCCCATTAAAGAATACAGCCTGAGACTTTTTGAAATTCAGTATGATGAGCAGGGGCGCAAGGTTAGAACTCTGTTCAAAAATTTTGCTGGCACCTCGACTTTTCCGCGTAAGATTTTCTGGGATGGTAAAGGCGATAACGGCAATATCGCTGAAAGTGCCACCACCTATGAGTATGAGCTTGAAGCCACAGATATCTATGGTAATCGCAGCAAAAGCCCGGTAGCGCGTTTCGAAACTGATATTCTGGTTATGGTAACTGACCGGGGTCTGAAAATCAGGTTGTCAAACATTCAGTTCGCCCGGGGCAAACATGCCATCGGCAGCAAAAGCCAGCGCCTGCTGAACCGCCTGGCGCGTCTGCTGCGACGCTATCATAAATACCGTATCAAGGTTGAAGGCCATACCGATGACCGGGGCAGCGAAGAGTACAACCTTGATCTTTCAGAAAAAAGAGCCCGGGCGGTGATGAATTATATTATTACCCAGGGTGTTGAGAGTGACCGAATTTCTTTTCAGGGCCTGGGTGAAACCGAGCCCCTGTTGCCCAATAAAAACTCATACAATCGAAGCAAAAACCGCAGGGTTGAGTTTCTGCTTATAAAAAAATGACCTCAACCGAGCTGGCCCTGTTGGTGCTTGAGAAGGTTTTTCTCTATATGGCCCTGGGGGCACTGTTTGCCTGGCTGAAGCTGCTTACTGAAGAGCGCATTCAGTTTATTCTAAAACGGGTGATTGTGCAGTTTTTACTTCCGCTGTTAATTGCAGAGAAGGTGCTGGCAAATCTCAGCCTGGCCGATGGCCCAGGCGTTCTCTACTGCATGGCCGGGGCCGGGGTGATGATTGGCATTACCTATGGGCTGGTGAAGCTGTTACTCCTGTTCTTTTTTAAACGAAACGACTATCGCCCAAGCATTGAGCTGAGCAATACATTTCATAACTATGGCTTTCTGGTCTACCCTCTGGCGCTGGCACTCTTTGGTGAAAAGGGCCTGTCGCTGGCCTTTGTATTTGCCCTGACCTGCGATGCGCTCTTCTGGTCTTTCGGGGTTTATATCATCAGCCCGGGCAGTGGGCAAACGAATCTGAAGCAGATTGTTAATGCGCCCTTCGTGACCATGCTGGTTGCGGTGGCCCTGGCCCTGAGTGGTGTTGGCAAAAAAATAAACCCGGCAGTATTCGATTACGTGGGTTACGTTACTATGATTACCATTCCGCTGGCGCTGGCTGCCATTGGGTCGGTTTTTTACCTTTCTCTCAGCACGGTCAAGTGGCGCCAGATTGAAATCAAACCGATTCTGTTCTCTCTGACTCTGCGGCAGTTGCTGCTGCCACTGTTCTGGCT
>CAZHLC010000714.1:0-2767 GCA_964532545.1 uncultured Leptospiraceae bacterium
GTTGAAATTAAGGTCTCGGTTAGAGGTATAATCGGTGAAGTCACACTCGACCACCACAACCCCGAAGAACCAGCCAATATTACCACTCAGGTCAGTAGGGCTGCTGTTATTGCCACCCAGGCAGGCAGTACCAGACCAGGTTCCGCCGCTGAACTGGCACCAAATGTCAAAGCGTACTGGCGGACTGCTGAAATCGAATGAAGTAGTCGTGTTTGAAACACCGTAGATGCCACTGGGGCCACCCGAGTTTGGCGCGTGACCAAAGTATACCATATAGCTATAGCTGCCTGCCGGCATCACACCCCCTGCACTTGAAACCGTAGTGCTGTAATCTTGCCAGCTGAATGTGGGTGTGTTGCCCACCCCATTCGCTTTGTTTGCCGGGTTGAACAGGGTAATTGGTACAGTCAGCGTAATATCTTGCGTCAGGTTCGCTGTGCTGGGTAAATTATCACGCTGAAAAGAGTAGGGTTGGTCACCACCCAGGCTGGCCTCAAGATTGCCGGCCACATCGAGGCGGGCCTCGAGCTCAAGGTTTGAGGTGGTACTGGTTGGGGCCAGGGTGCCAGGTAAGACCTGAATTGAATAAGCCGTTGAATTGCCCGGTAAAACAACAGATGATTCAACATAGTTATCGTTTTCATCACCAGTGGCATTAATGATAATGTTAGCGCTGGTATTACCGGTTCGGTTGTTTATATTGCCAGAAACTGTAATTGCTGTATTAGAGCCGCTGTCTGTAATAAAGAAGTGGCGTACTGACGATGCCACCGCATCGTAGTCTTGTGTACCAAAATCGGCGTCAAAGATTCTGATTTCAGCACTATAGGCCTGGTCATCATTGAGTGGTGAAGTTACCCCATGTGACAGGCCCAGCACCGGCCCAGAGTTGTAATTTAAACCGCCATTGACCTGATTAACATTCACCTGGTATGACACAGCCCCAGAAATTGAAGACCAGGTAATGGTTGGCGTCAGAGTTGTCAGGGCGAGGGTGCGGGTGGGCGATGTGATATTGAGCTGTCTTGAAAGTTGAGTAATGGCTGAAATGTTATCAACTTGAATATGTTGAAAATTGCGACCGGCCCCGGTATAGCGGTAGTGCAGGGTATAGTCACCCACCTGACCCGAACCGGGGTTGTTTATACCATATGAGTACTGGCTATCGCCGGCAGTATTGTCATAGCCCTGGGCACTGTTGTCAGCCACACCAGAAGAACAGCCGCCGTCATCAAGCATGGTAGCAATCTGACCGGTGGGCAGGCGAACCAGAGGGGCTGTCATATTTGCAGGGCTGCCTGCACCCTGAATATTGGCCTGCATATACAAGTAAAAACCACCGCAAAGGCCGCTGCCAGAGTTGCTGCTACCGTTAAACGGAGGGCTGGCATTTAGAGAAGCGTTATAGGCATAGGCATTGAAGCTGTCATAATGGTTATCACCAACCAGATTGGGTGTATCTTGCAGAGTCAAATTAACGTTGGTCTGGTTCGCAGTGGTAATGGTAACGTTAACGGGGTCAGCCTGGTAGTCTTGTTTTAATGAGGGCTGGCCATCGGGCGTTATGGTCGGTTGAGCAGGCTGACCAAGATCGCGAAATGCCCTGACTGTGTAGTTACCAGGTGGCAGGTTAGTAAAACTATAATTAGCCGGGTTGGCTTGCAGATCAGTCGAGCCCACCGGCAATATAACCTCATCAAGCTGGGCCAGTAATTCTGTATCATTGGCAAAAAGTCTGACATATACATTATTACCATTGGTATCGGCGTTGAACTGCGAGATGTTGCCATCTATGCTATAGGTGCTGGTGCTGCAGTTGATAGCGATGTTGATATTACTGTTACCAATCATACCAATACCATTGGCAACCACACAGATCAACCCGCCTGTAATGGGGCTTGCTGTGATTACATAATCTACCGAGTTCTGCAGCTGGGTAGTAAAGACCATAGTATCTGGTGTGCCCACGCTGGCATCGCCTGTTATGGTAATGTTTTCGCTGCCATTCTGGGTTGGCCCCGAGGTGGTGCGGGTGATGGTCACCTGCTCACCATTACCCAGGCCGTTTACATCGGCTGTAATAGAATAGGTGGGTGTCGAACACGAGATCACAATATTGGTAACGTTGAAGGTCGCTGTACCTGAATTATTGAATACGGTGCAGCTCTGGGCCGGGTTTGAAGGTTGCTGCGTTACTGATACATTATAGGTGGCGTTGTGGGCTACTTTGTTGTCGAAAACAAAAACAGAACCGTTTACGTTTTTATTCTGGGCTGAGATACCCTCGCTTATTCTCAACCCTGAGCCAGTATAGCCGGTGACTGTGCCTGCAATTGAATACTGCGAGGGCAGGCAGCTTATAGCAGGTGTGGTAACATTAGCCCCAAGTATCTGGCCATAGCTATTGGCGACTGTGCAGGTTTTGCCGGCGGGGCTTGCAACCACAACGTTATAGGTAGCCATACTGTTTATGCCCCCAGATACTACAGTACCGGGTACGGCGCTGACACCATCGTAGGTAAATATAGCAACGCCATTAATATACACGACAAAGCCGTTATCACCGGGTGCTATACCTGCCAGACTGGCTGTAACGGTGTACTGGTTGGTTGTGCAGCTGATGGCCACATTGGTTACGTTTGCACTTGCTATTGTGCCGGTGCCATTGGTCACATTACAGGTCTGCCATGGCTGGGTTGGCTGGGCCGAGACCGTGACGTTGTAGCCCGAGGCGTCAGCATAGCTGTTTGCGAAAATGAAATTGCCG
>CAZHLC010000715.1:0-2764 GCA_964532545.1 uncultured Leptospiraceae bacterium
TGTCAACCGAGGGGGCTGTTTCAGCAGAATCAAGCCCTAAAAAGCCCTTAGCGGCATCAGTATTTGAAAAAACTGCAGCTGCAACTACCAGAACAAAGGCAATGGCCCCCAGTAGTCGCATCGACATTTTCTTTTTAAAAGACAGGTAGCCGACGATCATGGCCAGCACCATGATGAGGGTGGTAGGTGTCACCACCTGGGGAAAGGCTTTCGGTGAGAATAGAAATGATAAAACCAGCACAAACACACCCATGGCCAGCGAAACCAGAAAGAAAATAATCAATAAGAAGAGTAGTTTAGCACGTTTACCAATCAGAGTTTCGGTAATACTGCCTATTGATTGACCACGGCCCCGCACCGATAGAACCAGGGCAGCGAAATCATGAACGGCACCCACAAACAGGGTACCAAAGACCACCCAGGCCAATGCTGGCAGCCAGCCCCAGATGACTGCTACCGCAGGCCCAAGAATGGGCCCAAGGCCTGCAATCGAAGCATAGTGATGGCCGAATAATATATAGGGTGGGGTGGGTAGATAATCGATCTCATCGCGAAAACGATGAGCCGGGGTATCTACATCTTTTCGCAGAGCAAATACTCTGCGTGACAAAAAACCTGAATAAAACTTATACCCAAGAAAGTAGATGGCAAAAACAATGACAACTACTAACTTGGGCGACAAGCGACGTTACCTGATTTATTTCTTTTCTTCTTTGGGTGCGTCAGTGCCCTCAGGCTTTTCTTCTTTTTTCTCTTCTGTTTGTGCACCACTCGACTCTTTCAGATAGTCTTTGATGCCATAGTCAGGGTTTGATGAGATCTTGTAGCTTTCGGTGATTGATTTAATAAACTCACCATGCTTTTTCTGCGCAAGCTCCATCTTCAGGCGGCTTTTGGCAAACTCGATACACTGGTCAATGGGGGCTGCACGCAGTTGGCGGTTACGCTTACGCATGGCTTCACATTGATTTACAGCATCTTGTTCAGATACATCGATATTTTTCAGTTTGAGCTTTTCGGCCGTGAACATGTTGGCGACGAAGTATTGTTTAAGAAAAGCCAGACGCTGTTCTAGCTTGGGGTCACTGAGAAAGCCGGTTTTGCGGGCTTCGTAGTTCAGCAGCAACAACTGCTTATAACGCTCAGCGAAGCTTTCTTTACGCAGTTCAACCTGAAGCTGGTCAACGATGGCTCGCACCTGGGCGCTGGGGGCCTTTTCTGGGTTCTTTAATAACTCTTTTAATTGTTCAGGGGTGGCCTGAAGCTGCATAGACATAAGAAAGAAGTAACCTTCGTAGGCGCTTTCAAGTTTGTTTACAGTGAGCTTTTTGCCATCAATTTTGTATAACCATTCAGAATTATCACTGTTGCAGTTTAAGATCGCAAAGGTGGTTAAAAGTGCGATCAGAATATTTTTAAAGCGGCCCAGAAACCTTTTTTCAATTAAAATGGGGCCGATTGCCTGATATTTCATAGCTTTCCTCTTTTTTTCTACTGTGGGAATTTAATGGGCAGGCTGAAGAGGCTTTTCGCCCTGAAAATCAGTTTTTCACAGAGTTTCAAGTTTGGCACACCGATGTGTCGAAAAATGACTTAGATGCGATCCGTAATCGTAATATCGTTCATTCTGGCATTTGCTTTAGTAAAAAACCCTGAAATTGATGCGGCCAGTCGCAATTATTTCAGGTATAAGGTGAGGCCTGGTGATACGCTTTCTGAAATAGCTCAGCGATTTAAAGTAAGTCAGCGACGTTTGCAGCGAATGAATAATATCCGCAAGCGCAACCAGCTATATGCTGGTCGCCGCATTAAGGTGCCCCGGGCCGGGGCCCCCAGGGCAGAGCGAACAATTCGATCAAAGATTAATCTTTCATGGCCCTTAAGGCATCGGCGCCTTGTGAAGGGCTTCAGGCCCATGGGTGACAGTCGTAATTACGGCCTGCTATACCGCACCAGAAGGGGGCAGCCCATCAAGGCAGCCGCTGCCGGGCGGGTGATTAAGGTCGCTTCGATGCGCGGCTTTGGTCGCTATATTTTAGTTGACCACGGCAGGGGCTGGATAAGCATGTATTCGAATTTGAGCGACATTTATGTTAAATCAGGGCAGAGTCTGGGTCGCGCATCAAAAATAGCAACCTCAGGCGGGCGCCGGTTTTTCTTTTTACTTTCATATAAAGGTAAGCCGGTTAATCCGATTAGATACTTATAGAGAAGACCATGCAGTGGGAAATTATAAACGGTACAATCGTAACACCTTCAAAGGTGATTTCAAAGGGCTATCTGTCTGTTGATGGCAATTCAATTAAGCGCATCGGTCGCTCGGGTGCATCGCTGCAGAAGGGTATTCAGATTGACCTCAACGGTTTGATTGTTCTGCCCGGCTTAATTGACTGTCACGACCACCTTCTGGGTACCTATCTGCCCCGGGTGGGTGATCGTAAACCCTATCTCAACTGGCTGATGTGGGATAACGACCTCAAGTCATCGCCCATTTATGCTGAGCGGCAACAGATTGAATCAGCTGAGCTCTACCGCCTGGGCTGGTTTCGCCATCTGATTTCTGGCGTTACTTCTGTACAAGATCACATTCCTCATTTTGTACAAGATATGTTCAAGGCCGGCTCACCTATACGAATTATTGACCAATTTGCCATGGCTCATTCAATTGGCTCATTTGCCCTGAATTGGGGTGATGGTATTGAGCCTGAACACGCCCTGGCCGTTGAAAAAAACATTCCCTTTGTCACTCACTGTTCAGAGGGTT
>CAZHLC010000716.1:0-2761 GCA_964532545.1 uncultured Leptospiraceae bacterium
CCATCAGTATTGAGGCTATACGAAAGAATATAAAGTGCTGCATGCCAATGCCTATAAGTATAGAAACTACCGAAAACAGGCCGAAGGCCAGCAGTAAAACCAGGTACTGAATGGCGCGCTCTTCTTTAATGATGGCGGGTGAAAAAACCGAAGAGATATTTTTTACAAAATAAACCAGGTAAGAGAGCAGGGTAACCATACCCCCAAAGTAGATGTAGTCTACAAAACTTACATCGCTGAGAGAACCTACCGCCAATCTCTGAATGCGCGTGGCTTTTTCGGGGTCATTCTCAAAAAAGAAGGGTAGCGTAATGAGAAAAATAATTGCTGGCAGAATGAAATGAGGCCAGTAGAGGCCTTTGCTTTCTCTACGCAGAGATTCTTTAACGATCACGTAGATAATGGGGCCAGTGGCATAGACCACCGCAAGATCGATCATAGCCAACCGGGGAATGACTATTAAAAGATTCTGATCGGTATTGGCATTGGCAAACTCGTATATTGACAGGCAGAAAAAAAGGCCCGCCAGCGCCCAGTTGACAATGGCCTTCTCTTTGACCATCAGCTGGCCAATACCCATGAGGGCATAGAAGACAATGCCGAAGTGAACAAAGACTATAAGAAAACCATCTATATTCACCCGGGTAGCCAATTCTGCTCGACCCTGTTGTAAATGATTAATTTATGGGCCTGCCTTAATAATCATGGTCTACCTCTCTTTGAGCATCGCCGTTCTGCTGATCGGCCCTATAGCCCATTATTTCAGTAAAGAAAACGATAAGCTGATGCGTTTTATCGACGCAGCCTGCTCAACGGTGATTGTAGTGCTGATTTTCATCGAGATCTTACCTGAGCTGTACATTCAGGCTGGCTGGATTATTATCGTGCCAGTGCTGTTGGGCTTATTACTGCCAGGCTTTATTGAAAAAAGGTTCAGAAAGTTGCGTGAAGGTGCGCACAAAACAACCTTTGTTCTGGCCGTGCTGGGGCTGGTGGTGCACACCATGATTGATGGGGTGGCACTAGAAGAAGAGATCTATGGTGAAAGCCATCATATTTCAGCGCTGTTGCCCCTTTCAATTCTGCTGCATCGCCTGCCGGTGAGTCTCATTGTATGGTGGTTATTAAGACCCCGCTATAGCCTGCTGGTTTCATGGGCGGTGTTGCTTACAATGGCCATTGGCACAGTGTTAGGTTTTACTCTGGGCCAGCAGTTTACTACGGTTTTCAGCGGCTTGAGCAGCATTTTGTTTCAGGGTCTGGTTCTAGGCGCGCTCTTACATGTAATCTTTCATCGCATTGAACACAAAAGCCCCCATAATGATCGTTATTCGGGGCTGGGGGCCGCACTTGGTCTGGTGGTTATTGCACTTCTTTTTATTGAGCACCACAACCTCAATTCACCTGTAATGAACTCAATCTATGGGCTGCTGATTGAAAGCGCGCCAGCGCTGTTGCTGGGTTATCTTCTGGCTGGTCTTGTGAATGTAATGATGAAAGATAAACACATCTCATGGTTAAAGCGGGGTGGCCCGGGTCGACAGGCCGTAAAGGGTATGGCCGTAGGTTTGCCCATTCCTGTTTGTTCATGTGGGGTTGTGCCAATCTATGATGGGCTGGTGCGCAAGGGTGTGCCCATGTCTGCAGGGGTAGCCTTTTTAATTGCCACCCCTGAGCTGGGCATTGACGCCCTGATCTTATCATTGCCTCTGTTAGGGGCCGAAATGACTGCCATCAGGGTGGTCGGCGCTGCCATTCTGGCGCTTACCGTAGGGTGGCTCATGGGTGTTTTCAAAAATAAAAATCACCATCAAGACCAGGCCCGGCACGAGCACAAAGAAAAACTCAGTATCAGGCAGAAAGTCAGAAAAGCATTTTATTTTGGTTTTGTTGAGGTGGTTGATCATACGGCACCGTGGCTGCTGCTGGGCATCATTGCTGCTGCCATGGTGCAGACCTTTGTTGATTTTACCTTTATTGGTACCCTGCCCATGGCCCTTGCAGTAGCTGCCTTCGCTGTGGCGGGCATTCCGGTTTATGTCTGTGCCTCAGGTGCTACACCGCTGGTTGCCATTTTTCTGCTGAAGGGTGTCTCACCCGGTGCAGCCCTGGCTTTTCTACTTACCGGCCCGGCCACAAACGTCACCACCTTTGGGGTTTTGAGTGGCCTGCATGGCAAGAAGCTAACCTTTATTTTCAGCCTGTTGATCATTTGCATTTCAATTGGTCTCGGTATAGCCGTTGATATGGTTTTCGCAGGCTATAACTTCTCATTTCAAGCTATGACTACGAAAGAAGAAATCAATGGCTGGCAAATGGCCGCTGTTGGGCTGTTAACTCTGATTTTTGCCTATTCATTTATCAGACGTGGCCCCCGTGACTTTTTGCGCGAAATTGTGATACCCTTCGGCAGCCATTCTCACAGCCATGCTCATTCGCATGGCCATAACCATGATCACAGTCACTGAAACTCTTGATTGACAGCGCCCCTCTTAGACTGTCTTTGCTCGCCTATGGGAAGAGTGAGTGATAAAATGGCCGAAATCGAAGCAGCCGGTGAACGCCCCTGCTGGCTGATGAAAACCGAACCTGATGTGTACTCAATTGATGAGTTTCAGAAAGAAAAAGTCGCCATTTGGGAAGGGGTACGCAATTTTCAAGCACGCAATTTTATGCGTTATGAAATGAAAAAGGGCGACAAGGTGCTTTTTTATCACTCAAATGCCAAACCACCAGGGGTTGTTGGTTTAGCTACAGTGCA
>CAZHLC010000717.1:0-2761 GCA_964532545.1 uncultured Leptospiraceae bacterium
AGTAACAAACGTTCGCTGCTTACCCATCGCATTGCAGACCAGCCTTGAAAAAAGGGGTTGAACTTTTCAACGGTAAACCAAGTCTAAGGCGAGATGAGATTTGCCCTTCTGACTGTTATATCTGGTTTTCTGAGCCTTGCACTGGCCCAGCAAAAACTGAATGAAATCAAAAGTGAAATAAACAGTGTAAAACTGTACCAGAACAAAGCCCAGGTGAACCGGCGAGCCAGGGTGGCCCTAAAACAGGGTGAGAACCGCTTCATCTTGACCGGGCTGCCTGCTGCCTTATACGACTGGTCAATCAAGGGGCGCCTGCCCCGCGATTTTCAGGCACGTATTCTCTCGCTTGAAATTGAAAAGAAAGCCCTGCTAGAAAAGCGCCAGAAGAAAATAGTTGAGATTGAAAAGAAGCTTGAAGTTCTAAAAGAAGAAGATCAGCAGTTACTCGATGACTTGCGAAATCTGCACTCACAAAAAAGGTTTCTTGATTCAATAATCTCGTTTACCAACCAGAATGTAGCCAAAGAGCTGATGACCCGCACCCCCCAGGTTCAAACGTGGGATCGTACTCTCACCTATGTCTCAACTAAAAGAAAAAGTATTCAGGCTGAAAAACGGCGCATTGAAAAGAAAAGAGAAAACCTGGGTAAGAAAATTCAAAAGTGGGAATTTGAATTGTCACAACTTGCGGGGCGGCGCTACTTCAATCAGTATCAGAACTATAACAAAATTGTTTTAAATAACCGGGCCCAGCTGCAGTCACAACAGTTTGGCTTACTCAATCAAGAATATACCAAGAAGCGCCGTTTGCTCAGCTCACCCGGGGTGAAAATTGAAACCGAGAAACGTTTGATTGTCAGTGTATTTGCCAGCAGTGCCCGCATGGTTGATTTCAACTTTAATTATATTGTGCCCTACGCAAACTGGAAGATGCGCTATGACCTGCGGGCCAGCGCTCAAGATTCAAAGCTTGACCTGGTTGTGTATGGCGACCTCTACCAGAAAACCGGCGAAGACTGGAACAATGTCGATCTGCTGCTGTCTACGGGTGCCCCCCAGAATGTATTGCGGCCTGCTGTTATATCATCTTGGTATCTCAATGCCCGGCGGCGTCGTGTAAGCACAACTTCGTCTGTGGCCGGCTATGCCAAAAAAGAATCAGCCAAAGATATCGCTGACGTGGTTGAAGAAGACAAGGGGGCCGGTGAAATACCCCGTACCCAGATCAGAAAAAAAGGCCCGTCGGTAGAAATTAAGCTGCCACTGAAACAGAAAGTTCAGTCATCAACCAAACGGCAGAAGAAGTTTATTAAAGAGCATGAGTTTAAAAACAAGAGCCTTGTTAAGTTTTTTTATGAAATTACTCCCCAGGTTAACAGCAAATCTTTTATAAAAACAAAAATCACCAATCGCACCCAGTTGCCCTTTCTCAGTGGTGAAGCCCAGCTGTTTTTAGAAAACGAATTCATGGGCAAGGTAAAGATACCCTATACCCCGGTGGGCAAGTCGCAAGAAATCATTCTGGGCAACGATGACCGCATTACCGGTAAAAAAGTTCTCGATAAGAAGTTTGAAGATACCGGCGGGCTGTTTGGTGGTAACCGGCGCCTGCGCTACAACTACCGCCTTGATCTTGAAAACAATGCCGATAAAACCATCGAACTCTGGGTCATTGATGCCATACCAGTTTCACGTAATAAGAAGATTACGACCAAAATAGAGAAGTTATCAATGCCGTTTTTCGAAGATAAAAAGTTTAAAAAGAGCTCAGATTATCACCGTGGCCTGCGCAAATGGCAGCTGACCCTGCAGAGGGGCGAAAAAAGAACAATTACGTATCAGGTGGTGATCGAGTTCGATAAGAAGCTGCGTATCTCTGGCCTGCGCTAAAGCAGTCACATCTGGCTGAATAGAAGCAAATTTGTGAAAACCCGGGGGCGCTGAACCCCTCAAAAAGCAGTTTTTGCGGTTCTAAACCTGCTAGACAATTCGTCTAACCTTGTACTTTAGAGTTATGAAAAAGTTTGCTTTGATATTGGTGTTGTGTTCAACCCTGGTGGCCCTTTATGCGGCCAAAGTTTCAATATCTATTGTGACGGGGTCTGAGCTGGGCACTTACGCTGAAATGTCGGTGAATATTAAAGAAGTCTGCCCAGAGCTTGAGGTCGATCTTTATACCTCGCTTGGGTCAACTGATAACATCGGGCACATGCTTGAGAAGTCAAAAGACTTTGGCATAGCCCAGAAAGATGTACTCTATCTGCTCACCAATTATCAAGAAGAAGACCGCCTCGACATGAATAAAGTGAAGATGGTTTTTCCGCTTTATAATGAAGAGGTTCATCTGGTAGTGCGCAAAGACAGCAAAATAAAAAAGCTGAAACACCTGAAAGGTAAAAAGGTTAACGTTGGTCAGAAAAACAGCGGCACAGAAATGACCGCCCTGGCCATATCAAAGCTCACCAAAATAAAATGGCGCGAATCAAATCTTAATATTGAAGAGGCCCTCAAGGCCCTGCAGGCCCGGCAGATCGATGCTCTCTTTTATGTTGTTGGTACCCCCGCGCCAGTTTTTTTAGAAGAAGAAGTAGAGGCCGTTTCGATCAGGCCCAAACAAACTGAAGAGAATACAGCAGATACCGCAACAACCACTACGGCCGCGAACACTACGGCCAAAACCGGTATTGAAACAGATACCACCGAGACA
This sequence comes from uncultured Leptospiraceae bacterium, assembly GCA_964532545.1. GTDB lineage: Bacteria > Spirochaetota > Leptospiria > Turneriellales > CAZHLC01 > CAZHLC01. Next base: position 2,708 of record CAZHLC010000717.1, read on the forward strand.
GTAGTAACCGCTGAAAAACCGCCAACCCTGCTTGAGCAGATGCGTCTGGTTCCC
>CAZHLC010000718.1:0-2756 GCA_964532545.1 uncultured Leptospiraceae bacterium
TTAGTTCTATTTTTCGCACTTTCTATAGCATTTTCTTTCTTCTGCTCGATACTCGAGGCCGTGCTTCTGAGCATAACCCCCTCTTACATTGCGCAAGAGCAGCAGAAGGGCAGCAAGATCGGCGAACTCTTAAGTTCTTATACGCAAGATATTGACCGCCCCCTCTCAGCCATTCTTACCCTGAATACCATAGCTCATACTGTCGGGGCCATTGGTGTAGGCGCCCAGGCCGGGGCGGTGTTTGGTGAGAATTATTTTCATCTGGGCCCACTATCGGTTTCATATGAATCAGTTATCGCTTCGGTAATGACCCTGGCCATTCTGGTTCTGTCTGAAATAATTCCCAAAACTATCGGTGCCAATATGTGGCGCCAGCTGGCGGCCTTCAGTGTGGCTTCAATTCGCCTGCTGTTATTGATACTGGCCCCCTTTGTTTTTCTCAGTGAGAAAATAACCAAGACCCTGAAAAAAGATAAAGATCGCAGTGTGTTCAGCCGGGCCGACCTTACGGCCCTGGCCCAGGTGGGGGCCCAGCAGGGTGCGCTTGATGACAAAGAATCAGTTATTATCACGAATCTGCTGAAGCTCGAAAAACTGGTGGTGCGCGATATCATGACCCCTCGCACTGTAATTCAACTCGCCGAAGAGGTTCAAACTCTTGGCGAATTCTATAAGCAGCACAAGTCATTCCCTTTTTCGCGTATACCGGTGTATCAAGAGCGCACAGATCACATTACCGGCATGGTATTAAAAGATGAGCTGCTGCACCAGCTGGTAGAAGGCCACTCAGAAAAAAAACTGGCCGAGATCAAACGCGACATTCGCTTTATCAAAGAAAATGAGAGCCTGCCCCGGCTGCTTGATACTTTCGTCAGCAAGCACTGCCATATTGCCATGGTGATTGACGACTATGGCAGCGTGGTCGGCCTTGTAACCATGGAAGATCTATTTGAAACCATTCTGGGCCTGCCCATCGTCGATGAAACAGACCAGGTTGATAATTTGCAGAAGTTTGCCCGCCGCCAGTGGCAAGAGCGGGCTTCAAGACATGGTATTTCTCTGCCCGAGCAGAATAGCTGATTTAACCTGAGGCTACGTGTCAGTCTTTGGGTGTCTCTTCCCAGACAAACAGCCAGTAGATACCCTTAGCCGCATATGCACCCCCCTTATAGAGTACATAAAAGGGCCAGCCAAGGGGCCCTGGTTTATACTCTTTACGTTTGGGTGCTACGTACTTGCGGTAAATGTTCACCGTAATACGCGACATCGAAATCTGGCTCTGCAGCAGTTTCAGCTGCCCCTCGATACGTTCAATACGTTCGGTTACTTTTGAAAGTTCACGCTGCACCTCAAGGGTGTCTTTGACATTGCGGGCATTTTTCAGAATCTGCAGAAAACGTTCGCGCAGCTTGCGGGCATTATCTAACCTGATTTTAATATCATAGTAACGATCTGTAACATCTTTGGCATAGAGGTCTTTATTAAAGTTATCAGACATCTGTTTGAGGGCATTAAGGGCTGCATCAAGCTTCTCTGACGGAACCTTAATCACCACTACGGTGTTCTGCGATGAAAGCATAAAGCCATCAAACTGGCGGGCAATATCGATAACTTTCTGCCTGGTGACCTCGATGTTTTTTTCGCGGGCCTGAAAGCGCACGGTCGCGGTATAGATTACCTTACGCGGCAGTGGCGTGGGGCTAGCCCGCAGGCCATCACTGGCAGGCGCATTTGATTCGGCGGTAGTGACAGCCGCAGCATCGGCCATCTTGGGGCTGCGGCTCATAAAGCGTGACGACCCGCAGAATGACATTGAAATGAGTAACAGAAGTGGTATAATAACTCTCATTGTTCTTTGACGCATGTAAGGCAGCAGAGTTCAGCAAAGCGTACCTGCAAATAAAAAAATCACCTTATATTTGAGCTTGCCATGCCCCACACACCTGCGAACAGTGCTTCATGATCAAGCTCTGGCGCTACCTGAGCCATCTGGGGGTTGGTAAAGCCCAGCTGCCCCCCCTTGAGGCCAAACGAATTGTGCTGATGAACCAGGTTCTGCTGGCCTCATGTTGCGCCGTCATCTTCATTATGAGCGCGGTGTTTTTCTATGACGACTTCAGTCTGGGCCACCCCATTAACATCTACGTTCAGGGCGGTCTGTTTTTAGTCATGCTGAGCGGTTTGATTACCAATTCAACAGGCCGCTTTGCTTTTTCACGCCTTGTGTTTATTACGGTGGGGCCGGCCTATGTAGTCTTAACGAGCATGGCTGTGGGGCGTGAAATTAATTATCACTTTTACCTGGTGCTGACCCTTATGCTGCCCTTTTTCATCTATTCAGTGAAATACAAGTGGTATATTGTCGCAGGTGTGGGCTGGAATCTTATCGGCTTTATTTTCATTCACTGGTGGTACGAAAACTACCAGCTTGAAACCGGCTTCAGCCCTGAGCAGATCAAGATCAACTATTACACAGCCATTGGTATGCTGGCCTTACTGGTCACATTGTGTATTTACTACCTGTTTATTGCTAACCACCGCGCTGAACAGGGCCTTGAAAACGAAAAAGGCAAATTTGAGCAGCTGCTGCAGAATGTGCTGCCCAGAGAAATTGTGACCGAGCTCAATGCCACCGGCCAGGTCAAGCCCGTTCATTACAATTCGGTTACGGTTCTATTCACTGACTTCGCCGGCTTTACCAATGTGGCTGAAAATATGCATCCGCAAGAGCTGGTGAGTGAGCTTGACCAGTGCTT
>CAZHLC010000719.1:0-2754 GCA_964532545.1 uncultured Leptospiraceae bacterium
GGGGAGAAGCGCGCGGCGAAGACCCACTCCCGGACCGGCTCGTCGAACAGACCCTCGGCGAACAGTTTCTGCTTGAGTTGCTCATCAGTGAGCTTATCGATTGAATCGACATCAAGCATGGGCAGCAATACCAGGCCGGCATAATCACGAGCCCGCATATAAAGATTGATTGCACGTTTGCGGTGGTATTCAGAAAGCTCTTCGTTGCTCTCAGCATATTCTTCCATACGATCTTCAATAAAAGCAAGAGTAAAAACGGTAAAACCCTCAGCCAGAAACATATTCAGAGTTTCGTTTTCTTTGTCATGCAGGCGCATGGCTTCAAGCAGCTTGAGGTTTGAAGCCAGGCCAGCTTCGGCCAGCTCAAGGTCGTTTTCAGTTTCGAAAGCAGCGCGGCTTTCTTGCATCATGGCCGCTACGCGGCCGACGGCAATCTTGTTAATGGTGCTTGAGCAGCCCAGGCCCATGACCACCAGCAGTGCTATACTAAGTTTTTTCATTGGTAATCTCCCCAGTTAATTTAATAAACTTCAGTTAATACTTGTTCAGACAGCTGCTCAAGAAAGGCTTCGCCATCTTCACCGTTATCAGCCGCAATCTGTTTAATTGCGTTGTTGATTCCCTCTTCCATACCTTTCAGCCCGCAAATATAGATCAGAGTCTCTTTGTTCTTCAATAAAGGCCAGAGAGCCTCTGCATTGTCAAGTAACAGATCATTTACATAATATCGCCCGCCGCTTTTATTTTTCTGCTCGCGGCTGAGGGCCTTGTGATAAAAGAAATTCTCGTGTTTGATCTTCTCAAATTCTTCGTCGTAGAGCGCCTCGGCCTGGCGGCGAACCCCAAATAGTAGGTGAATTGGCTGGTTAAAACCTGCAGTTTTCTCAAGTAGGCGAATGGCCATGGCCCTGAAGGGGGCAATGCCGGTGCCCGTGGCTACAAAAATATAAGGTCTATTACGCTCTTCTGTTACGGGTAGAAGATATTTACGGCCGGCCGGGCCCGTTAGGCGAACCTCTTCACCGGCTTTGAGATCGCAGATATAGTTTGAGGCAACCCCGAACTTCTGCTCACCACTCTCATCAGTATAAACCAGCCGTTTTACGCAGAGGCTCAGTTTTTCGGTGTTTTCAACGTCGGTGCCCATTGAGGCAATTGAATAGAGGCGCACCGCATGAGGTTTGCCCTTCTCGTTCTCACCCGGGGGCAATACGCCTGCACTCTGGCCTTCAAGATAGGGATAATCTGACGTATCAAGTACGATATGACGTACATCGCAGTCTTCGACCCCTTCAACCAGTGGTCGATTCTCTATTACTTTGGCAATCAGGGGGTTGGCTTTTTTATTCTGGTTAACAACAACTTCAGGGCGGGTGAAACTCATAATTTTACAACCTATTCGGTCTTTTTGGGGGCAGACTCTGATTTACTACCAGAACTACCGCTCTTGCTTGCTGTGCTACTGCTTGTTTTCTTGCTGCCGCTGTCTTTTTTATAGTCAGTGACATAAAATCCGCTGCCTTTGAAAACAATGCCGCTACCGGCCCCGATCATCTTACGGGTTTCTTTGGCACCACATTCGGGGCAAATCACCTCAGGTGTTTCGGCCATACCATGAAACTTCTCAAAAACATGTTCGCATTTGGTACATTTATAATCGTACGTAGGCACAATGGCTAATTTGCAAGAAAATACAGCCTGTCAATTTATTTCAATCAAGGGGATAGTCTGAATCGGGCTCAGCTTCGGGCTCGTTTTCAGGGTGAGTGTAGCGTCGCTCATCAATGGGCTGGCGGTTCTCAAAACCATTATCATACTCGTGCTCATACATAATGTCTTTTTCACCATAGCGCCAGCAGAAATAGCCATGGCCATTGTCAAAATCAATTAACCAGGGGCCCTTAACTTTGCCACCATGCAGGCGCACCCAGCTCACCCATAAAGAAAAAAGCTCAACCATATCGGTTTCAATCGATTCTTGCTCATTTTCAGGCAGCAGCACATTATCAAGAATCTTCTTACCCTTACTCATGGTGCGAATGGTATGCTCAGTCTGCTCGATTAAGCGTGGCAACAAAGCTCGCACCTCATCAAGAGACATGATTTTCTTCATAATTGAAAATTAACCATTATTATTACAGGTGTCAAGTACTTTTGGCCTCGCATGTTTTTTAAAAAAAATACCCAAAATCTGGGAAATTTTCGCTGCAAAGGGGTATTACCCGGGTATGAATAACATCGTTTTCTCTTTATTAGTTTTATTACCTTTGGCCTGCGCAAAGCATGCCGGCCCTCCCATAGAATCGCCTGAACATTTTGAGCTGCTGTCAAATACCCATGAGGCTGTTTCGAAATTAGTTCATCGAGCTCAAAAGGCTAGACAAAGTATTTCATGTGCTTTTTCTTCTGCCCCTAAAGAAGTCTTTAAAAAAGCAATTATTAGCAAGAACAAAACTGAGATCACCCTGATTGAAAACCAGCACCATGCGGGTTGGTATGACAAGAGTATAGTAAGCCCCACAAACAGCATACAATTCAATTTCTGTCTTTTAGATGAAGCCTTTCTATGGCTGGGTTCAGCGCCCCCCGGGGTGGAGGCCCCGGGTTTCACCTTTATTTATGAGGGCGCAAACCAGAAATTATTAAATCAGTTTAAACTGAAACTGCGCCAATTTAAAGAAGCGAAGTTTGCCAAGAGTTCTGGGCAGAACGCGAAAGATTTCAGTTTTGCTCTGCTTGACCAGAAGCTGCAGG
>CAZHLC010000720.1:0-2752 GCA_964532545.1 uncultured Leptospiraceae bacterium
GGAAAGAGCTTTCTTACGATGCGCTTTCCTAATATGAGGTTTCAACGGGGTTCTTCAAAGCCGACAAAAGAATCATATTACATTTTAGACAATCTTGCCGATTTTCTGAAAAAACAGACGAACATAGGCATTACAGTTGTGGGGCACACTGATAACAGAGGTGGGCGAGATTATAATCTCAAGCTTTCGAAGCGAAGGGCTCGTTTCTTTAAAGAATATCTGGTAAAAAAAGGAATTCCTGAATTCAGATTTCAAATTCAGGGAATGGGGTATGATGAGCCACTGTTTCCAAACACAACCAATCTTTATCGTTCAAGAAATCGTCGTGTTGAGCTTTTGATAAGAAAAAAATAAATGGCACATTTAAGAAATAGTAGCAATGTTAGCCGTATGGGGAAGGCGTTCGCCCTTATTCTGGGTACGCTAGTAATTTGCCCCCTTTGGTCAAACAATGGCACCGGGGGCAGTCTGTTGCGTCGCGATATTTTTGCTGGCAGTCAGGCAATGGCTGGGGCTGGCTCATCGTTGCCATCTGGCAGCACGATGTATTTTGCAAACCCGGCACAGCTTTTCTGGGCCCATCATCTTGAGGTTGGTGCAAACTATGAGAGAGCCCTTTTTGACAATCAGTATGTTTCACTGCTCGCCTTGAACCGGTTTGCAAATACCCCAGTCGCGATTTCTTTTTCGTCGTTATTGCCCCAATCTATTGAAGAGATCAGCGATGAGGGTGAAAATCTTGGCAACGCTTCATTCTCACAATGGTTTATGGGGGTTCATTCTGCAGCGTCTTTTCATCTTTTCGGCCAAGAGGTTGTAACTGGGTATGGTGGTAAGGTTTACTATGAGAACCTCGCAACAACTTCGGCTTTTACTGTTGTAGGTGATCTGGGCTTCATTGTACCAATGAGAATTGAAGCTTTCAAAGTTTTTCGCTACAGTGGCCCTACCAACTTTCAAATAGGTATCAGCGCCCATAATTTTGGTCTGCCTTTAAAATATATCGATGAAAGTGTAAACCCCCCTTCGTATGGCGAGCTTGCATTAAGTTCGGGCATCTATGGTCGTAAACCTCATCGCATAGACCTGGTTACTGCCGGCAAATATTTTGTCTTTTCAGAAGTTGTTTCAGACGCCTTTGTGCCGGCTGCCGCTATACAATATACCGTTTATGAAAGTCTTTTCTTTCGAACTGGCTTTGAAGTAGATGCTGGTCGAGCTAATCTGGTAGGTGGCATGGGGGTAAACTATAACCACAATGGTGTGTATCACCTGCAAACCGATTATAGTTTTAGGCCTGTATCAACTCTCGGGGCTTCACATCATGTCAGCCTGAAAGTGAGCTATAACTTTAAAGATTTCAAAGAGAAACTTAACCTCGCTCAGAAACAAGAAGAGAATCTATCAACAGATATAAATCAAGAGCTGCTGAATAAAATCAAACTTTCAATCAGAGATTTTAATCTTGATAAAGGTAAGAACCCGAACAACCTTGCTGAATTGAAACCCTACTTGCAGAAATATGGGTTTGAAAATTTGCCGAAACCCGTTGGGGGCACCCTGGTGTATTATCCTGATACTGGTCAGGTCGTGGTCTCAAAACAGACCGGTACTGGCTTTAATGATGTGGCTGTACTCAAAGACGGTTCTCGAATTGAATGCAATATTGAAAAAGATGATCGACGAAGTCTTTTAGTCAGCCATAAATATGGCAAGATGACTATACAGAAAAGCAATATAAAATATATCTTCAGTAAGGTGCTTAATGACCTTGATGACCAGCTGGTAAAAACCGTGCAGACTTATATTCAGAACTTTAAAAGAGAACGGGGGCGAAACCCGCGCGATATGGCAGAGCTGACCCAGTTTCTTACTCGCTATAATATTCAGCGAATACCTCAGCCCTCTTCAGGTCAATACCAGTATAATCGCCAGGCCGGTACCATCAAGGTAATCAAGACTTACAATGCTACCCCTGAGAAACTCAGCCAATCAGCAGGCATTGGTGATGACAAGCCTGAAGAGAACAAAGAAGAAGATGTTTTTGAATTTAATCGGTAGTATACTCTGCGCTTTGCTTGCCGTTGGCAGTCTCAGCGCCCTGCAAGTGGTGGCCTTTCCATATAAGCTGAAAATTGATAAAGAAAAGTCAGAAGAAGGCGTCTTGGTTCATTGGTTCGATAAGGCAAGAGTAGACTATTATCAGCTCTATGCCAATGGTGAATTTGTAGCAAAGATAGAAGTCAAAGATGATGAATCGAGCATTGAATCAATTCTGGGTGATCGTTTTGATGAATACCGACGAAAGCTGAACTATAAAAAGAAAAAGCCCATGAGCGAAGCTGAACTGGTGAAAACGATACAGAAGCGTGGTCAAATGATCAGCTTTCTTGCCTTATTCGATGAGAAATTGAACATAATTATGGGGGCTCGTTATCGAGATAACAGAAAACTTGGCAAGGGTTCGGTTGTGCAATACCGGGTAGTTGCATTTCGAAATGGCAGTCAGGTCTCTTCAGGTCAGGCCGAGGCCGTGCGCTGGGGGCAGTATCCCCAAATCGCTAAACCTTTTGGGCTGCAGGGGCAGACTGGTAATGAGAGTGTCAACTTGACTTGGTCAGCACCTATTAATGATGATTCTGTGGTTGGTTATAATCTATACTACTCTGAAAAAAAAGACGGTGAATACATTCGGTCAAATAGGGCGTTAGTGGCAATATTTGCTGGCTCTAGCAAAAGGGGTGTTAAGGGT
>CAZHLC010000721.1:0-2750 GCA_964532545.1 uncultured Leptospiraceae bacterium
ACAGAGACCAGAGCCCTGCCAGGGTTGTCTGTGGCGCGCGCTCTTATACTTTTTTTAATTCTGTTTTCGGGCCTTTCGGCAAAACAATATGCCTTTGTCGGTGAAGCCGGGGCCGAGCTGTTCTATGAACCCGATCGCCTTGGTAAAAAAACCGGTCGTATAAAGGCCGGCGTTTTCGTTGAAATTATTGATGCGGCTACCAACAGTCGCTGGGTAAAAGTGAAAACTGTTCATAGAAAAAAGGCCATTGAAGGCTATACCTTTATTACCAGACTCTATCGCAAATTTGCCCTGGGCGATGAAGAAATCAGCTGCCTTGAGCTTGAGGGCAAGCTCAATCGATTCAAGGCCGGTTGTCTGGGTAAAACATGCGATTATGGTAAATGCGGTGGTGACGATCTGTTTTTCTTACCCGGCGGGCGAATCGAGATACCGCCGGCCTGCGATGGCAGCCGCGGTCGCTTCACCGGCCGCTACAGCTTGAACGGCACTACCATTACCTTTAACGCCAGAAGTAGTGAATCAATCAAACAATGCCAGAAAACCTGCAAAACCAATGGGGGCCGTGGCTGCAAAAAGCTCTGCCGCAACTGGTACCGCAAATTCTTTCGCGGCCGCCGCACCCGGGTCAGCCTGTCAGGCCAACTATATCTCAAACCGAAAATAACCGCCCGCAGCCGCCTCAAATACAAGGGGAAAAGGCAGGGCTATTTTGCACCTTCGATCAACGACCAGTTTCAGTGTTTGCAGAATTTTCGAGTGAGTTACTAACCGCTGTTAAACAGCAGGGGCAAGGATAGGAAGGATTCGTAGGATTTACAGGATTCATTTTTGCGGCTATGCTACATGGTGAGATTACAGAGGCAATCATTGGTTGTGCTTTTGACGTTATTAATGAGTTAGGTTCAGGCTTTTTAGAGAGTGTATATGAAAGCGCACTCATGGTCGAGTTTGCACAGAAAAACATCGATGCTGAGCGTCAAAAGGCCATTGCGGTCAATTACAAGGGTAAGCAGATTGGTCATTTCGTTGCCGATATTCTAGTAGAGGGCAAGGTCATTGTAGAGTTAAAAAATGTGAGCTTTCTCACCAAAGAGCACCAGGCGCAGGCCATAAATTATCTGAAAGCCACGGGCTTAAAAGTTGCCCTGCTTATAAACTTTGGCAAGCCCAAACTAGAATACAAACGCCTGGCACTGTAAAATTATCCTTCGTATCCTTCGCATCTTTCCCATCCCTGCCCCGTGTTTCAAGGCGAAATCGTGATTGCCAGCGCGACCAAACATCACACTTTTGTCTAAATGCAGCCTTCAACTTCGATAATGAATATAGACGCCAGTGTGAACCGGCGCATACTGCAGTTTGTTGAAGATAACTTCACGGCGGGCTACCCGGTGATTGCCGATTTTTCGACCAGCGAGTTTTCATTTAAAGAGTACTTTCGTTTTGATCAGTTCTTAAAGTCTGAGGTGCGCGAAGATGAAGAAGATATCAGGCTTTGTTACGAAGAGCAAGAGTTCAAAAAACACACTGTTGACCTTATCGTGGCCTTTGATACCTTCACCGGGGTTCATAACCTACGTAAAACCATTAAAGCCATGACCAGGGCTTTAAAACCCGGCGGTGAAATTTTTCTGGCCATTCCCTTTTTAGCGCCCGAGAACGCCCAACGCGAAGATCTGCATCGGCTGTCACTCGCTGGTATAAAAGAATACCTCAAAGGTTTTGAGCTGATCGCCGTCGAAAAAGCCGGCAATTCGGCCTATACGGCCTACAAAATCTTCGCAGAATCTGCCCGCTCTTTTCTACGTAAGGTGCGACTTGCCATTCTGAACATTTTTTATTTGCCCTTTCTTAACCTGACGTACTTCAAGCGCCGCTGTGCTGAAGATGATGTGATGTACTATAAGGTTCTGGTTAAGGCTGTTAAGCGTTAACTGGTTTAGCCACAATCGCAAATTGTTCAAAAGCCGTATCGCGCTGGCTGCCCAGAGTTATCAGATTTAATAACTTAAAGGCACGACTGCCAGTGTGGTTGATGCCCTCAATCTTCTCGATTTCATAGCCCTGCTCTTCAAACATGGCTATCATACTCTTTTTAGTAAAGAAGCGCAGGTGGGTACGATCAAGAATTCCGTCGTCTTTATACCGCCAGTCTTTTTGCAAAAGAACTTCTTTCAGATTGTGAAAGTTTCTGACATTTGGTATTGAGGCCAGTATTCTACCTTTTTTGGTAAAATGCGGTTTCAGTTGGTTAAGAAACGAGTATGGGTCGACCATGTGCTCAAGCACATCGTTGCAGACCACCAGATCAAAGTGTTTCTTGGGGCACTGGGTCAGCTTCTTCTCTGCCGGCCCCACCAGAATCTTGCCCAGCTTTTTGGCAATGGCTGCGGCTTTACTCTCGATTTCAATGCCCCATACTTCAACCCCGGGATATTTGTTTTTGAGCTCACTCAAAAAAACACCGCTGCCACAGCCTACCTCTAGTACTGCCTTGATTTCTTGAGGCAGAAAGGGCATAAGCTCGGGCCGGCTGTTCTGGTAGTATGATTTTAGGCTCATTTTTTACGGGCGATAGTGTAGCCATGACGGTCGGCGAGGTCATCGGCTAGAATGTCATAATCTTTTGAATCAATGACCTCTTGGCGTATTTTGGCACATTTACGCAATGCTGCGTCATCGAGTATCACAATGTCTGTGCGGTCTTTCAGTTTTTGCCATTCGGGGTAAGTGGTATAGTCACTGCC
>CAZHLC010000722.1:0-2738 GCA_964532545.1 uncultured Leptospiraceae bacterium
AATGTTTCGGGTATCATACGATATCAAGAAGAACCTGGCCAGAGCCGTGAATTACCTGACTGGTAATGAGCTTCGTATGAAAGAAGAAGGCATCATTGAAAAGATTGGTAACACAATCAATGCGGCTGCCACCGCCGCTGGGCTGGCCCTGCCAGACATGTATCTCGACCCTATCTTTCTATCAAGAGTACGCGCCATCATAGGCGGTGAATTAAAAGGAACCATCTCAGGTGGCGGTGCTTTGCCGGCCCACATTGATGAATTTTTTAACGCCATAGGCATTCCGGTATATGAGGGCTATGGCATGACTGAATGCTCACCGCTGATTTCAATGCGCATGAAGGGCCGGGTCGTTCAAGGCACAGTCGGTTTTATACCAGATCGAACCACGGTTAAAATTGTAAAAGAAGACGGCAGCGAAGCCAAAACCGGAGAGATCGGGGTAATTCATGTAAAAGGGCCAGGCGTTATGCAGGGCTATTACAAAAACAAAGAAGCTACAGATAAAGTGTTGCAGAATGGCTGGCTTGATACTGGTGACCTTGGTGTAATGAGTACCATCGGCACCCTGACTATTCGCGGGCGTGCCAAAGACACCATTGTATTACTTGGCGGAGAAAATGTTGAACCCGTGCCCATCGAGATGGCGCTGACCGAACACACCCTTATTGAGCAGGCTGTGGTTGTGGGCCAAGACCAGAAAAACCTCGGGGTATTGATCTGGCCAAACTACGACCAACTGGTCGATGCCGGCTACGATGTTCACGAATTCGATCAAAGCGAAGACCTTAATAAAAACCCAGAAGTCTTGGCTCTTTTTAAAAAGATCGTGCACGAGACCGTAAGCGCAGAACATGGCTTTAAAGGCTTCGAGCACGTAAGAGATGTACGCTTTTTGCCCGACAAATTACGGGTTGGTAACGAGCTCACCAATCTTCTCAAAATAAAACGAAATGTCATACATCGTAAATACGAAGACTTAATTGATTCTATGTACAATAAGGCAAAGTCATATGCAAACTAAATTAACCAGGGCGCGCGAAAAAGTATTACTTCAAACCACCGACCACTGGAACATTGCAGCCTACCACTACACCCCCGAAGAGGTGAAGTACAAATACCCGGTTTTTATGCTGCACGGTATTTCATCAGACCACCATATTTGGGATCTCGGTGAGAAAGACACTGAACACAGCTTTGCCTACTTCATGGCTAAGCAGGGTTTTCACGTAGTCAGCCTCGATCTACGGGGCCGGGGTGGTTCAGATGGCCCACATACTGGCCGGGGAAAAAACTGGTCAGTTGATGACTATCTGCTCTGTGACCTGCCCCGGGCCATTGAATATATTAAAGAAGTAACTGGCCAAGAAAAGGTGCACTGGGTCGGCCACAGCCTGGGCGGTATACTGGGCTACTTCTACCAGATCAGGCACAAAACAGACAATCTGGCCAGTCTCACCACTTTCGCCTCGGCTCTGACATACAGCTACTCAACCATAAACCATTTCAGAAGCTTTATGGATTACATGGCCGTACTTGAATACTTTCCCATTGATATGTGGTGGAAGTCTTTATTGCCCACCATCGATCTCGATTTCTGGTGGAACCGGTTTCTGTGGATTCCTGATAATCTTACGGCAGAAGCGAAACGGCAGCTGGTGGCCAATGCCGTACACCGCATTGGCGTCTTCGAATGGAACCAGATCAAAACAATCTCTTCAGCCGAGGGTATGCCCCGCATCACCGGCGACAACCATCATTATGTAACAGACCGGCGCATTCGCACCCCGGTACTGATTCTGGCCGCCGACGAAGACTGGCTCTGCCCCCTCGACGGAGTAGAATGGACGTCGAAAAACCTGCGTGTTGAAAACAAGCTCATGGTATTCGGCAAAGACTACGGCAATAAAACCAACTATGGGCATATTGACCTGGTTTGTGGTATTAACGCCCCCACTGAAGTCTGGCCCGAAGCCCTGCGGTGGATCAAGCAACGCGACACTGAAATCTAGTTGGCGCTGTTTTTAATGAAGTCACTGGGCGAGGTGCCCACGGCTGCCTTGAATGCCAGGTTAAAGTTCGCCTTTGAGTTAAACCCCACCTTATAGGCCACTGAAGTAACACTGGCCTCAGGTTCGATTAACAGCTCTTTGGCTTTTTCAATTCGAAATGAATTAACAAAGCTCGAGAAGCTGACCCCCAGATGTTTGTTAAGAAACTCAGACAATTGATGTGCTTTAATATCAACCGATTCAGCCAGTTCGCTCAGGGTCAGCCCCTCTTCGAGATACATTTCTTCATCAACCATTCTTTTAATTAAATTCTCGTGTATGGCCTGTAGATCAAGACCGCGAATTTTTGATTTCTTGTACTTAGCCTTATCTAATGCAGTCTCAAGCTCAGTGATAAACTCAGGGTACATATGCACCAGCATAAAGAAGAAAATAATTACCAGGGTAAACGAGCAGGCCGTCAGGTGCAGGTGAATGATATTGGGGCTGATAATAGCATAGAGAGCATAGCCATTAATGGCAAACAGAAAAACAATCATGCCGAAAAATGTTCGCATCGACTGCTCTTTCATCGCCGGAATATTAAATATCTTCGATGCACCCTTTACAATGGGCACGTAAAATATTGCATTATAGGCAGTACCAATAAGAAAAACCCAGTCGAGCCAGGTTCTTTCATAACCCTGGTAGTACTGCTTGGGCGTATCATGAAAGAGTTCAGGACAG
>CAZHLC010000723.1:0-2738 GCA_964532545.1 uncultured Leptospiraceae bacterium
GCTCGGCCATGGCTCTGCTCCTGGTTACCCTGTTCTTCTATTCTGGCCGGCTGATTCGCCACTCTGAAAGCCAGCTTTATGCAGATAATGTGGTGTTTACCCGTACTTCAGTTTATCAGCGTATAGTGCTCACCAAATGGGCCAATCAGTTTTCTCTGTTTCTTAACAACAACCTGCAGTTCAATTCACACGATGAATATCGCTACCATGAGGCTCTGGTGCACCCGGGTCTGGCCCACTTAGAAAAGGCTCACCCGCAGATAAACGCCCTGGTTATGGGTGGGGGTGATGGGCTGGCCATTCGCGAAATATTAAAATCAAAATCAGTAGCCCGGGTTGATCTGGTCGAGCTTGACCCGGCCATGACCGACCTGGCCAGAGACAACAGCTGGCTGGCCGAGCTCAATGGCCACAGTCTTAAAAATAAAAAGGTTAGTGTGATACATCAAGATGCCTTTGTCTGGTTGAAGAATACCACAAAACTTTATGACCTGGTTATCATTGATTTTCCTGACCCCAGTAATTTTTCACTGGGAAAATTATACAGCCGCACATTCTACCATCGTCTTTCTCAGGTTATGAAGCCCCATGGCATCGCCATAACCCAGGCAACTTCACCACTTTTTGCCCGCAAGGCCTACTGGTGTATCGTCAATACCATTAAGGGGGCCGGTTTCAATACCCACCCCTATCACACTTATATTCCCAGCTTTGGCGAATGGGGTTTTGTACTCTTCAGCCGGGCTGACTATCAGTTGCCACAACTCTCACCCGCACTCAAGCTGCGCTATCTCACCGATGAAATAATGGCGGCCATGTTTCACTTTTCACGCGATATGAGCCGGGTAGAAACTCTGCAGCAAAAACTGAACAACCAGCAACTGGTGGCCTACTACACCGAGGGGTGGAACGCCATCACCAAATAAACTACTTGCTTGCACAAAACAGAGCCCCATTGTGCAACGCAGATGCCCCTAAGCATTGTCGAATCTCTGAAAAAAAAAGCTCTCTGGCAGCAGCTTGATATCACCACTCTATCACTGGCCTTCTTTACCAGCCTGGCCAAACCACGTTCGGTAACCGATCGTGAAAAAAAGTTACAGCAGTACAAGTTCGAGCAGTCGGACGAGGGCGGCGATGCCGACTATACCATGGTGTTTAAGGCTTCGACTATCGCAAAAAGTGCCTTCGCCTTTATGTTTGAAGATGACGAACATCGTCAATATGTGCTGGTTTTCAACACCCCGGTGCCCACTGCGAATTATGCAACCTCAAAGCTTGTGCAACTCTACCAGTCGCGTTATCTGCGTAAACATGTACGCTACGATGCACATGAATCGTCGATTTTTATTGATAATGTGGCGGTGCTGGCCGCTGAGATTAACCCTGAAATTCTTAAAACCCGCCTTGATATTATTTTTCAATCAAACCAGCGCAGCCTTGAAAAATCCTTTGGCCAGGTGCAGATTGCCACCTATAAAAAAGACGATGAACCCCTGTTACAGGTCGTAAAAGCCAAAAACCGGGCCATCTTTGTTGAAGATACCACAGACCTTGAGGCCTACAGCCGCGAAAGCTACTACAATATCGGTGGGCAGAAAATCGGTTTTGCCAGCTACCTTTCTCTTTATGATGAATATGCCCCCTACGATTTAGTAAAGCATTACCGCGACCGCCGCATAACCAGTGAAATAATTATTCCTATTCTTTATAAAGTCAGCGATGAGAAAAAATACAATCTGGGCTATGTCAGGCTGAACAAAGGCAAAGACGACCGCCTGAGTTGGGAAAATGTAATTTTCGGCATTCAATCAACCATCGAAGCCATTCTTGCTACCATTCGCACTAATAATTACACGATTATTACCGGGGCTGAGCGGGTCATTGATATCTCGGCCGGCGGTATGCGGCTGCTATTCACCAAACCTGACATCATTCGCAGCCTGCCCAACTCTGACATCATCAGGGCCCGCCTCAATTTTTCAAACGGCGAACGAATTGGCTGCAAACTGAAAATTATCTACAGCACCATGGTTGATGGCCACGTTGAGAGCGGGGTAAAATTTCTCGATATGAAAACTGAAGCCGAAGGTGACGAGGCCCGGCTGCAGGCTGCTGAAATTTTACGCCGTGAAATCAAAACTCTCGACCCCTTACTTTGATTTTTTGCTTAATCGTCTGTAAATGAAAACAGCCTCTATTGAGGCTAAATGGCGTTGACAGCCTGTTTTTCTCTTTATCTTTGTCTCTTCTTATGTTAGCAGTGATCGAAATGGGCGGTAAGCAGTACAAAGTCGGCAAAGAGCAGATTCTCTATACTGAACTCACCGGTACCGAACCAGGCAATGAAATTCAAATAGATAAAGTTCTGCTGGTACAGAATGGCGCAGATGTCAAGGTAGGTACCCCCTATGTAAGCGGCGCTGTAGTCAAAGCAAAGGTTCTGGCCGAAGCCAAGGGCGATAAGATAGAGGGCTTCAAGTACAAGCGACGCAAAAATTACCATCGCCGCTGGGGCCACAGACAGCGTTACCACAAGCTTCAGATTACTTCGATTTCTGCTTAAAATGCAGTGCTCGCAAGTCTTAAATCGCGTTTAAAAAACTTCAAACTCTGGCACCTCAGCTGGCTGGTGCCTCTTTCTATAATTCTTTTTCTTTTTATTTATTTCTTCAGCATCTACCTAAGCTGGAGCGGGCAACAAGACGGCATTCTCAATAAGCTTGAGGCCTATAAAA
>CAZHLC010000724.1:0-2730 GCA_964532545.1 uncultured Leptospiraceae bacterium
CCCACCGGCCTCAATGTTACCAGCTACACCCTGCAGGGTGGCACCACCTTAACAGCCCCCCAGCTGGCCGCCAAACTGGCCAACCTCAACTACAGCAATGTTACCTCGGTTGATTTTTCAATCACCTCGCCCGAAGTGAGCCTGCCCCTTTCTTATGTGTCTGGCAGCAAATGTATGCCCGCTGCTTCTTTTATTTATCACCCCTATACCATACCTGCGGCTGAGACTGACTGGCAGCCCTCGGCCACCGGCATGAATGCCGGCCTGCGTATCTACCTGGTAAAAGTAGAGAACACTGCTGCGGCCGAGGTCACCGAATATCTGCCCTCAGATACGATTCCGTTATCAACCTTTACCCAGAATGATGACTACATCTTCGCATTTTACAACCCCGCCAAAAGTGGCGACTGCCTCGACACCGGCACTGTGCGCCTCAACTCTCGCAATCTGAGCCGCTGGTTCGGTGGCGGAACAGACGGCTGGAAAGAATACCCAGGCGCAACCCAGGGCAATGGTCGACGTGTATTTTTCAGAAGTCGGGGCCTGGCTGCAGCACTTAAGAACACCCATGGTACAGCCGAGAACTTTGTCTACGTAGCCGACCAGGTGCAGCATGCAGTACATAAGTGGAACCTCGACACCGGTGCCAACCTGGGTCGCATGGGTTCACTCGATCTACTTTGTGCTCAAGACAGCGCAGCCGACGATGGCTTTAATCTCACCAACTCTAAGATGAGAAACAATTACTGCCGTCGCAGCCTCAATGCCCCAGAAGATGTAGCTGTTGATACTTCGGGCAACATCTACATTGCCGACTCTTTTAATAACCGCATTATAAAGCGCGATACCAACGGGGCCTTCGTAGCCTGGCTAGGCTCGCCTACTGACCATAAGTGGCAGTGCGAACCGGGTAATGGTTTTGCTTCTTGCGTAGGTATGGGTGTTGAAGACCCGAAAGATCCCCTCAATGCCACTGAGATGCCTAACGCTGAGCGTGATGTCTGCATGTTTAACAGCCCGGTCAGCATTGCCATTGACCAGCCCAATGACACTATGTATGTTGTTAGCCGCAACAGCCACCGGGTTACCCGCCGCAGACTCTCTGACGGCCTGTTTCAGGGCTATATTGGCAATACCAATACCGGCGACTCGCAAGACGGCTGGCACTCACCGGCTGGCTGCAACTGTATTGAAGCCGCACCGGCCACCAATAAAACCAACTGCCATGTAAACCCAGTAGCAGCCGACGGCGCCCTGGCAAACCGCTATACTTTTAAAAACCCCCGCGGCGTTTACTTTGACAATACTTACGTTTATGTAGCCGACAGCGGCAACCACCGCATTGTACGTTTTAATAAAACCACCGGCAATGCCGCAGGCTGGCTGGGCAACAATACTGCCGGCTGGCAGAATACCGATGCCCAGTCAAATGCTGGCTCAGAGCGCCAGTCATTTCGTAACCCCGAAGATGTGATTGTTTATACCGAAGGGGCCACCGACTACCTGATGATTGCCGACAGTGGTAACCACCGCATTTCAAAAATCAATGCCTCAACTGGTGCAGCAGTGGGATACGTTGGCGCAGGCTTCACCCAGTGGAACCTGTCAACAGACACCCCCACTTCAAGCCCCGGCGATTATCTGGCCTTTTTATATCCCCCCGATCATATGTTATTTCCCGTGGGGTTGGGCGTTATACCCAAGGCCGGCACGGGTTATACCCATGATTATCTGCTGCTAAGCACGGTTTACAATGCGCGCGTAAACCGCTGGAACCTTGAATGCGCAAATAACAATGCAGACAATGGCTTCTGCTCAGAGGGGCCATAATAAAGATGGAACATAAAGCATCAGAAAACGTTATCATATTTAACCAGGGGGTGGAGAGATACCCTGCAGGCCCAGCCTGCAAGCATGGAAGGGGGAAAGTATAAACTCATACCAAAGTTTATGCCAGGCCAGTTCCGATAATAAAATGAAGGAAATGTGAGGAGGAAGAACATGAAACCTTCAAAATTTTTCAAAAAGCTCGCACCAGTGTGTGTGATCGCTGTGAGCTTTTTACTAAGCTACTGTAGTCAGACTAACCAGTCTGAATACGCAAAGAATCAGGCAAAAGACGCCGGAACTCTTCAGTATGAAGAGTGGGTAAAGGCCATTGGTCAAGATAAGGCCGATGCCATTTACGCTGCTGGTGCTGATGCCGAGCTGAACTTACTGGCCTACGGTGCTGGCACATCGAACGTAATTACCATGTTGAATGGTATTACTGATATTAACGATGTAATTACCGTGCTAGGCTCGAGCGCGACCAATAGTGGTCTGGGTGCGATCAAAATTACCACCCTGCTGAACCGTATGGATTTCTACGCGCAACAGACACGATATGATACTGGCACACTTGCAGGTGTGCAGATTATTACCCGTCTGCAGAACATGATTAACAACATCACTGACCCGCAAGATATCGTTGACCTGGTTAACGAGCATGCCGCTTCACGTGATCTTTCAGGTGCAGGCGAGGCAGCCTATCTTGATAAAGTCGCCCAGCTGGCTGGTCAATATGAAGATGGCAACGATATGACCAAGCTGATTACTGTAATCAATGGTCTGACCGGTGCCACTGAAATCACCCGTATGGCTGACGTGGTTAACGGTGTAACTGTAGCCGCCAAACTGGTTGAGGTCGTTGACGACATTCAGGGTGTAGCTGGCGCTACCCGCATGGCT
>CAZHLC010000725.1:0-2724 GCA_964532545.1 uncultured Leptospiraceae bacterium
GGCCACGGCACTGGCCTCGGTTCTGCACAATCTTAAACCTGAAGATAAGCTGGTTGCCTACATTCTTGATGGCGGGCTCAGCGAAGATTCTAAGCTGAAGTTGAATAAGCTCAAAGCTATCAACGACTTTCAACTTGAGTATCTTTATGTGCGCGACAAAATTGAAGGCGTCTGCCCTGATATTCCCCGTTTCTCAATTAACGCCTTTTTCAGGCTGGCGTTACCTGAAGCATTGCCCAACCTTAAAAAAATAATCTATCTTGATTGTGACCTCGTTGTTCGGGCATCACTGGCGCCTCTGTGGCAGATTGATATCAGCGATTTTCTTCTTGGTGCTGTTGAAGGCTATATCAATCATCTACCTCTTGGCAAAAAGATTAAATCTCTGATCTTTGGTACTAAAGACTATGACTACTTCAACACCGGTGTTCTATTGATGAATTTAGAAAAAATGCGTGCCACCGGTTTTTATCAGAAGTGTATCAAATTTATTGCTGAACACCCTGACCTGTTATTTCATGCAGATCAAGAAGTGCTCAATGCAGTTGCGGCGCCGAATGTGCGCTATATACCCCGTAATTGGAATATGCAGATTCAAATGTTTATGTATGCTCACATAAGACGTATGTTTGAAAAAGAACTCAATTTTCAATCGTTCTATGATAATCCCGGGGTAGTGCATTACACTGTGGGTGGTATTGACAAACCCTGGTATTACAAATCAAGGGTTCCTTCAAAATGGAAAACAGAATTCATACAGTATTACAACCTGACTTCATGGGGAAAAAAATTACCCATTGGCCATACAGTTTTTAATATACTGCTGGGCCGGCCCTTGCGCCTGTTGTTTATTAATCTGCGTGAGGCCGCTTTCAGAATTTTTAAGTTATTACCCACTGGTCTGCAGAACAGAGTAAGAGCATTGCGCCGGGCTACCTGACAATATATGCTAATACAAGTATTTTTCAAACGAGCAATTCGACCAGATTGATATAAACTATATGACCCCTGTATTTGATAATATTATTCAGTGGCTGCGTTGAAAAATCATGCTCGACCCCTGCTCTTGTTATTGCTGAATTCTTCAGATTGTTGAAGCCTGGTGGTCTACGGCTTCTGGCAGGTCGTTGGCCCGACCACTTTGCCCTCGGCTTTACACTGCTGCTGAAAAAGCTCTGAAAACTAATCAGCATCATTTTGATGAACATAACTTTGCGCACAAAAAGTACCTGAAATGCGGGTCTGCTGTATATTTCTTTATTGTTTTGTCTCGGGCCGTTGGCATGATAAAATTCTTGCAGTTTATGGCATTTATTTGCACCTTGTTAACTGAGATTAACTCAGAAGTAATCATGGCAAGAGAACTTAAAGACGGTGAAATAAGGTGGCTCGATTATGATCCGGGCATCAGCCCCCTTGACCTGTTTGGTTATTCGGGTGAGCTCTTTGAAGACCATCAGCATGTTGATGAATTTCTGGCCAATCTGTATCTCATTAAACCCCCGAACGAAAAATATATTCAGGTCAACTGCCTGACACTTTCAACCAAGTATCATCTGAAAACCGGCCTCAAATATCTGCCCGAATATCAGATTATTAACCCCATAATGTTTGATAAGATTCATGGGGGAAATTACGGCAACTTTGAATTTTTGTTCTTTCTCAGATTCTATGCCCTGCAGTTTATTAAACCGGGTATCACCGAAGATGAAAGACGTACAAAGGTTATCTGCACCGAAACCACCCGAAAACGTATAGCTGCGATCTGGCGAGAAACCTATAACGGCCCTACCAAAGAAGCCCTGCTTGGTTCAGGGCTGAGTGATGAGCTGGCCACTGCACTCTCTACAGAGTTTGATCATTTCGCTGAGAAGAACCCCGATGGCAGCGTAGCCGATGTAAACATCTTTGCAGACTTTTATATTATTGATAATGACGGGGTGGCCACACTCGAAGATGGGCTCACAGTAAAACTGACCAACCCCCGCAGAGGCTCATATGAGTTTTATCAAGATGGTAACAGGTATCTGACTCTTGAAGACACGGCGCGGTACAAACAGTCGGTTCTTGACGTCGAATTTAACCCCCGGGTAATCAAACCCCATGTGTTTGGCACCACTATTGTGGGCGGGGGCAGTGGTTTTACCCCCGACATGCAGACCGCAAGCTTTGTACAATGGATCAATAGAAAGGGTACTCTTATTGATCTACCAGAGTTCCCTTTTATGCATCTGCACCGTTCGGGCGTTGAAATCAATGACGTGGTCAGGGTGCTGTTGACTCACGTGCATGCCGACCACGTAGCCGGCTTCTTCTGGTTATTGGTTGAATACGTGCGTGGCACCGTCGATTGGGAAATCTATACCAGTAAAGCCGTGTTTGACAGCATGCTGCGCATGATGGCCGCCGTTACCCGCGCTTCAGTTGATGAATTGCGCAAGATAATTCCTTTTAAAGAGCTGAAGCCGGGGGTTGTTTACGACCTCGATGAGGGCGGCCATCTTGAGATTGAATACTCACTTCATTCTATACCGGCAATCAAGTGTAAGTTCAGCCTGAAGGTACCGGTTGAGACCTCAAATGGCAGCAACCCCGAGTTCAAACAGCTCACCATCACTCATTCAGGTGATACCCTGTTTGACCCCGATTATACAGCCATGATGGTCGAGAAAGAGCTGATGAAGTCAGGCCGTAAGCAGATGCTTGATAGTTTTGTTTTTGAAG
>CAZHLC010000726.1:0-2723 GCA_964532545.1 uncultured Leptospiraceae bacterium
CACATAAGAGAGGGTCAGGCTGACTTCGGGCGTGGTGATTTAAAAGTCAACCGAGGTAACATTGCTGTAGTTGAGGTTGGCCAGCTTGGCCGCCAGCTGGGGGGCGGTTAGGGTCGTGCCACCCTGCAGGGTATAGCTGGTGACATTGAGGCCGGTAGGCTGGCTCGAGGTGCGGCCATTGATGAGGTTGGTGAGAACATAGTCGGCATAGATCGAGCTGAAGTCTGCGCCAGAAATGGTAGATTGAATAACCGAATCGACACCATGCACGGTGCGATCTTCTACTCGCACCAACTGCTGAATGAGGTTCTGCTGGGCGGCCCCGGTTGAGCCAGAGCGTGAACGCAGGTAATTAAAGAAAAGATTGCTCTGCAGCACCAGAATCAGCGGGTTATTGTATGAAGCATCAGGAAACAGCGACGGGTGAAACGACAGAAACGATTGCATCAGCGGGTTTTTGAAAAGGCCCATGCGATCGACCTGCAGCACATTGGTGCCGGCGGTAACTTGCGGGGCCTGCTCGGCGATGCCTTCGGCGATCCACGTTTCGTGGTTGAAGTCTTCGCCCAGTTTTACCCGGCGGTAGAAGGTCAGCAAGTGAGACATCTCGTGATTGAGAATGTCTTTTAAGTAGGCCTTGGCATTGGCGGTGTTACCACCAAAGGCCGTGGCATTGTAGAGTGGGTTAGTATCGACGTAGATAATGGCATTTTCGTTAGAACGGCCGCGCAGGGTGCCTACGGTGATGGGGTCGTGGTAGAGAATAACATCGGGGTCTTCGTACATGGCCTTGGTGAGGTCGTCTTTAAACAGGTCGCGGGGGGCAAAGAAGGCACCAACAAAGCTGTTGCTGGTTACCAGATAGTCATCTTGAATGTCGTACATGAAGATGACGATTTTGCCGCCGTTTTGCACCGGGTCGGCCTCAAAGGCATCGCCATAAGAGTTTACCAGGGTGGTATAGGCTGATTCAACCGATGTTAAGAACTCGTTGCCATCGGCTAATGAAACACTGCCGTTATGATATAAAACGAAGTTAGCAGAGCTGGTTAAACGAAAACCCACCTGCTGAGAGAAGGCTGCGTTTGAATCGGGTGCAGAGGTTGAACGATTCTTCACCCAAAAGAGCCAAAAAGAAGGCCCACCAAGCGCACCATACCCAGGGTAGCTCTTCTCTTGCCAATCGAGCGACCCTTCGGGCACTTCTGCAAGCTGGCTTGTAACCAATTGGGTACGCCCCGGCTTTGCGCAACTATATAGTAGCATCACGACCATTATAAAAATACTAAGGTATTGCCCTCTAACCATCATACAAACTGTGTACGTGTCTATCTAACGGAGAGTTAGAAGTATTACCTGTCACACACGCATTAAATTTAGACTTATCTAGAGTCTAAAATCTAACACTTTAAAACCACACCTGAGCCGCGAAAACTAAGTCAAGACAAGGTAGTTTTATCTACCAATAAGTCAACGACAAATATATACGTTTTGGTGCAATGCGTTATTGCGGTGCAATAAGTTTTGCTCTACGTCTCCTAAACTATATATGAGTTTATAGTGCGGGCTGTGCCAAAAAAGAAAAACCACGGGGTGAAAATGTTGGTGTTAATGCTTTTTCTAAAATCAGTAGGTGGGCTGGTGTTTGGTGCAGTGCGCCCCAAGGGGCTGAACCAGTGTTTTGGTGGGGGGATTTATGGTGCCTTGATATGGCGTCATACCTAGGCTGAAAGCCTGGGCAGCGAAATTATCGACCGGTTCAAGTAAAAGAGCAGCGATTTGGTCGTGGCTGTGCCCATCGTTTGGCTTGATAGGCAGAATTAGCCTCAAATTATATTTGCCACTTGGGTCTCAGTTTATAATACCAAGCCTATGAGATCTTGGGCTGCCGTGAATTGCCTCATATTAACGGTCTCACTATTAATAGTTATTTCAGCAGATGCTATCGCTGACGAGAACTTAGAGTCGAAAAGGAGCCTGCGTGTATCTGGGGCCATCGCCAAAGAGTTAGAAGGTAGTGATGGTTTACTGATTATGAGCATGGCTCATCTCTTTTACGAGCAAAATTTGACTTTAATCGAAAATGCGTTGAAACACCCAGAAAAGGCATACAGCAAGAATCTGCAGAGAAAAATAAAGAATAGCAACTTTCGAAAGATTGAGATCTATGATTCGAATGATGCCATGATTTGGCCCCGCAAAGTAAAAACCAGAAAATACCCAGGGGTATTTCTTAGTCGAAGCTCGGTTGTAACTGGTTTTGTGTTCGAGCCAGGCCATAGCTTTCGGGTCAGAGCTATTAAGCACCAGAAAGATGGCCTGAATTTGGTTTTTTTATTTTATACCTATGTGGGCATTGATATCGCCTCTAAGACGGCGAACATTGGCGCTAATGCGGCCATCTCATTTTATTGCACAGAACAAGGGCCGGTTCTTCTTGATGCCAGCCGAGCCTTCAGTGAGTTAGACTTAACCGCCTTTTTAAAGCGTCTATCTTGTAATAAAGATATAGAAGAAAAAGGCCGCAGGGTCAGTCTTAAGATTCGAGGTAAGGTATACGATGGGCTGATTCTGCCGCTCTGGTATGAGTCGAGCACAAAACGCTCTGTGCAAATATTAGTTTTGTATACCAAGGTACCAAACTATAAATTTTAATGAATTTCGTGCGATGGATTTATTGCGCCATGATGAAGCGCCCCTTAGCGGTTAATAATAATAGGATT
>CAZHLC010000727.1:0-1046 GCA_964532545.1 uncultured Leptospiraceae bacterium
CTCTTTTGCGGGGCTTCTTGATGAATAGGGGTTTCTTATGATATGAATAGCTAATGGCAAAACGCAGAAGCCGGTTCTCTGCCAGCTGGCTGGCCTCGAACTGCACTTGCAGCTGGCCCAGCCGTCGCCAAACCCTGGCACCATATTGGGCCTCACCCAGGCTGAAACTCAAGCCCCAGCTTTTCAGATAGGCAGCTGAATAAACGGCCAGCTGCTGAGGTGAAAATGGGTATTGCTCGTAGCGCAACCCCCACTCTACCAGCCAGGGCCGGTAAAACAGAAAGGCCATGCGGGCCAGGCGTGAGCGCAGGGCGTCAGTGAGCACATAGAGGCGCAGGCGCCTCGATTGAAACTGGGCCACCAGGCCTGGGCTTGTGGTTGCAGTTGGCCCGTTAAGATGAGCTGCGCCCCCAAGGGTTAAGCCCTTGAACACACGAAATGACAGGGCTGAGGTGAGATGGTAATTACTCTCTGCAGACACCATGGCCAGAGTATAATAATTGAGACGATCACTCTGTAAGTGAGCGGCCAGCGTGCCCAGCATGTCTGAGTTATAGGTAGCCTCAATTGCTTTGTCTGGTAATTGCAGGCCAGGGCTGGCCCAGATGGGGGCAAAGAACAGCCCTGTTAAAAGAATATATTTCATACTTCTGTTTCATCAAATGATGCACGTGTTTTTATCTGGGTAATACCCCTGGGGGCGAAAAATTTCCCACAATTTTGGAACTTTTTTTGTTAGAAATGAATTTTTTTCAAACAATGAACGGGTATTGTTGCAAATAGGTTTAGACTTGCAGGCTCAGCTTGCTTTGCAAGTTTTCACCTTTCTATATTTGCCATGGCTTTTTTTGATAACATTACCCTGGTGGTGGCTTTCTGCAGTACTTTTTTGATTGTCATTCTTTTCTTTCACCGTGAAAAAAAATATAACTCGCAGTTTCTTCTGCTGACCTTTCTTAATTTCACTCTAGTCAGCTGGGCCCAGTATCTGCTTATCTCTGAATCAGACCTTCTCATTTATGCTGGTTTTTTCATTTTACCGTGAA
>CAZHLC010000727.1:1056-2722 GCA_964532545.1 uncultured Leptospiraceae bacterium
CATCGGGCCAGCGATGTTTTACTATACCCTGACCGCCACACAGGGGGTGAGAATTTCGGCCAGGCAGGTGGGTCTGTTTCTGGTCACCGTTCCGCTGGTGGTCTTACTGGTGCATACATTTTGTTTTTTTCAGTTTGAAGACTTGCACCTTGCGCACCA
The DNA here is from genome assembly GCA_964532545.1 of uncultured Leptospiraceae bacterium. Classification (GTDB taxonomy): domain Bacteria; phylum Spirochaetota; class Leptospiria; order Turneriellales; family CAZHLC01; genus CAZHLC01. The sequence goes on from CAZHLC010000727.1 coordinate 1,216, forward strand.
ACACTTTGAGCTCTCGGGTTTTACTGGTCTTTATTTGAAAACCTTTGCAGGCCTCATCAATGTTTTCAATATTACTTTTCTTATTCGAACATGGCGTCTGATCTGGCTGCACCGAATCAATCTAGACGAAAAGGTTTATCATGCTGAATCAAAAGAGATTACCTGGTTCTATGTGTTTATAGGTGGTTTCATCTTCAACTATCTCATATTCATGGTTAGTCTGGGCATTGGCATCATCTACAAAGAAAACTACTCAGTTAATGCGGTGCAGAGCACGGCTGTGCTGGGGCACCTGTTTAGCATGTTCTACTATCTGATTAATCAACCAAGAGTAACTGCCATTGGTGAGAAGCCCTACGCTAAATATGCGAAGCAGAATCTGCCCGCAGAAACCAGCCAGCAGTATCTCAAAGAGCTTGAGCAGTTGATGCAACATGAAAAACCCTTTCTCAGCGACGAGATCACGCTCGCCCAGCTGGCTGAAACCATGAGCATACCTGCTCACCATCTATCAATGGTGATGAACAAAGAGTTGAAGATGAACTTTTACCAGTTCATCAACCACTACCGGGTTGAAGAAGCCAAACGCCTGCTGCAAGCAGCACCCAGCGACCTGCCTGTTTTGCGCATTGGCTTTCAGGCCGGTTTTCAATCAAAGGCAACTTTTAATACAATCTTTAAAAAACTAACAGGCGAAACGCCTACCCAGTTTCGCAGCCGGCAGGGGGGCGAGCCTGCAACCAGGGCCGGTTAAGCATCAGCGCGCTTCGCTGAATTTTTTCACAGCCGTTTCTGCCTGTTTTTTCAAATTTGATCCATGGCTGCGAAAGACAATTTCGCAATTGTCATCTTTGTCATATGTGGTTTTTACAATATAACCACCTTTGACATTGCCTTCGAATTCTTTAACAATAGCACAACCGGTTGATTCACCCGAATCAGAGCCACAGGCCCCGCTAACCTTTGCACCCAGCATGAGTTCAACCATGCGCTTCTGGGCCGCCAGCAGGGCTGCTTCTTTTGACTGGGTGCGCCGCCGTACGAAACCCTTTGCCCTGCGGTTGGGTGCACCGATGGTAATCACCTGAAAGGTATGATCATCAAGCCAGCCCTCTGTTGTGTATGATTGACCCTTAATCATGGGGTTGTAGCCGCCCCCCGATTTGCTGCAACTTACCATCAGGCTCAGGCTGAATAAAAGAATGAAAATTCGCATAACCAGATAACAACCCGCAATTACCATGTGGCAAGCGTAAAAACCCCTCTTTTCGTAAAATCGATGAAAATTCGGCCAGAATCAAGCAGAAGCAGGCCCTCAATTGCAGTTAATTGCAGCCTTACGATACGGAGGTTACTTATGCTTCACACAGTTATGCAAATTCTAAAATGTATTATCATTGCCGATTTTCTCACAGGCCTTGTACACTGGCTAGAAGACCGTTACGGCAAGCCCACCCATCGCTTCGTAGGCAAAAGTGTAGTTCTACCCAACCTGGTGCATCACTTT
>CAZHLC010000728.1:0-2720 GCA_964532545.1 uncultured Leptospiraceae bacterium
GCGCTGATTTCAAGTTAATTATCCAGCGCCTTAGAAATATTCAGAAAGCCAGTAACCGGCAGAGTACCCTGGTTTTTAACGGCTCATCAGTGAGTCTGATAGAAACCCGTGATTTTCTGGTGAATTCTCTGCGGTTAGCCTTTGATGCCCCGGGGTTCAGTGGCTTTGTCAGGCAATTGTTTGAAAGTATACAGACTTCTGTAATGCAGCAGGGGGATATTTATGCCGGGGCCCAGCACATCAGACATGAAGTATTCAGTCACTTTCATGAGCTCTCGACCCGCCTCGCACATTTAAACAAAGATCAGAAGGTCATTGTGCAGCATGAATCTTTCAGGCATTTGCTGGCTCTGGCTCTTTTCTTCAAGCCCCTGGGCGGTGCGGTGCTCACCAGCGGGAGACCCCGTACCCTGCCACCAGGGCTGCTGCGCCCGCTGAGGCGGGTACTGGTAATTACCAATATTGCCGGGCCACGCCTTTCTTCTCTCAGTGAGAATGTTGAATTCTGGGGCAGTGGCGCCCAGGGCCTGGGGTGGAAGCATATCTATACCCGCCTCAACAAAGCAAGGCTCAGTTCGCTTCTCTATGGCCGCCAGAAGTATGATCTGATTATCTACCGCGGCCACAGCAGAGTAGTAAATGGTTTTCTAACCATGCAAACAGATGATGGCGACTTTCTACTCGAGCGCTACATTGCCCGCTATTATTTACATTTGGCCTGCCTTGATATGCAGGCTGAAGATGAAGTTAACTTTCTACCATGTGAGCAGGCCATTCTGCCGCCATCATATCTACCCGATCGAGACTATTCTTCTGATATAAAAGTGTTCTGTGAATATCTGGCAAAGAAGATCGATTTTTATCAGGCCTTTCGGCGGGCCCGCACCCATGGCGGGCTGTTTAACCGTATGTTCTTTTTCAGTTAGCGCTCAAAGGCTTCGATGACCTCAGGTGGTGCCTGAATCAGTTCAATCAAGACACCTTCGCCGCCATAGGGCAGTTCTTCATTACCTCTGGGGTGAATGAAGCAGACATCATGGCCGGCAGCCCCGGGTCTGATACCACCCGGGGCAAATCTCACACCCTGTTCAGTCAGCCAGGCAACAGCTTCAGACAGCTTATCTACCCACAGGCCAATATGGTTGAGTGGTGGTTTGTGCACACTGGGTTTTTTCTCAGCATCTATGGGCATCATGATGTCAACTTCTACGGCAAAGTGGCCTTTGCCAACGGTTAGAATATCTTCATCTACGTTTTCTTTTTCACTTTTGAACTCGCCAGTTTTCTGCAGGCCCAAAAGACCCTGCCACAGGTGGCTGAGTTTCTGTTTATCTTCTGAACCTACTGCGATTTGCTGCAGCCCCAGAACTTTAAAGGGTCTATTCATAGCAAATAAACTCTGTTTGCCAAACCTTGTGACAATATTTTTTTACTGTACAGACTGATTTTCTTTTGATCTTTTTTTCATGGTGTTGAAATCGCTGGCCAACATTACAGTTGTATCTCTGCTTGTGCTACTGACCGCTGGCTGCTATTCTTTTGATTTGAAAGTAACCAAAGAGGGGGCCCGCCTTAAATCAGGGGCCTATCACAAGTCTCGTACCATACTCAAGCTGCCCGTCGGTGCCGTTCTTAAAAAAACCGGCAAGGTGAAGCACTGGTATAAGGTCGAATACCTGAAAAAGGTAGGCAAAAAAGAAAAAAAATACCGTGGTTATGTATACCGCTATTATGTGGTGCGCCAGCACCATTTTCGCGATATCTATTCACGTAAGTATAAAGAAACTGATACTCTTGCTCTGATGATTACTCTACCTGTGTTTTTTATTCTGATTACAGTCTGGCTGGCCGCTTCAAAGTCACGGCGCTTTAATATCATTCTGGCTGTGGTGCTGGTTTACATGATGCTGGTGCAGACTGTTTATGTGCTGGCCCGCGATACCGCTACCAAACACCGCTCAAATGCTGGGTTTCGCATAATGATAGATCATATCAGAAAACTGAAAAAGAAAAGTAACATCTATGTCTGGTTTACCGATGTGACCTGGGCGGCCCGCATTGAGGTGCTCACAGATTTTGGTATGCACTTTGACAGGTTTTCGCGCGACAAAAAATATAACAGCAAGGCCCGTATGCATTATATCAGCAGCGAAACAAATCTATCACGGGTGCGGGGCTATGTTATTACAGACCCTTTTTACTATGGCCGACACGTAAGTTGGCAATTGCCTGAACAATTTTACACCCTGAATTATCCTGCGAACTGGCGCCTGGTGCGCAAGGTGGGGTCAGCCCGTCTTTATTACGCCCGTTAAGCTTCTTTTTTTTTGACGGGTTGTCTCAAAAAACACAATGTACTGATAGATGAAATACTATAAAGTACCGCAGATGGTTCCGGGTAAAGGCACAGCGTGGACTCTTTACGAAGTAAACGAAGAAGAGAAAATCACCCGCATGATGACCCATATTCCTGAAACCGGCGAGATCAGTCTCTACCCAAAGCCAAAGATGAAGACGCTTTTTCAGCCCGAGCGCCTTGATGAGGCCACTGCCGAAGAATTTGATTATGTATGGTCTAAGGGTGAAGAGTGATTTCAAAACGCAGAAACGTATACCTGCTGATCACCTTCATGATGCTGATGGTTCCGGGTATGTTTGTGTTTTTCGCCTGGCTACTGGGCCTCTTTTCAACAGTACAGATTAATACTGCCTGGCAAGAA
>CAZHLC010000729.1:0-2718 GCA_964532545.1 uncultured Leptospiraceae bacterium
ACCATTGAGCCAGTGTCTGAAGCTGTTTTTGTAGCCCGAGGTATAATCAAAGTGAATCTTCTGATATTGTTTGCTGCTGAAGAAATACTCAGCCCGCAATCGCATTACTGCATCGGCACACTGGTGCAGGTCTCTTTTACCAATGGGTAGATCAATAACTGCATAGTGAGCCCGCTGATTTTCTTTGAGAGACCCATTGTGCAAACGAACTGGTGCACCTGTTTTTTTCAAGGGTAGATTTCGTAAATAGACGGCAAACCCCGGCTGGTTTATACGTTTATATTCTGCAGGCAGGGCAATGTCTTTTACATAGAGTTGTACCTGGTCTGCCTGTAACAAACGACAATCAATAATTGAAAAAGACAATAGTACTAAACAATTGATGGCTTGTTTTTTCAAAACTCTGGCCATTAAAATAAGACGCGCTCTACTGATAATCTGTATATATATTTTTTGATGATAGTTAAGCGAGCCCTTTAATAATTTGACATAGAAACCTTTGACAAATAAGTTGGGCTATGAAAGTACTTATCGTTGATGACTCGAGTATCATGCGTACTATCTTAGAAAAGTTTCTAAGAAAATATGATCTCGACATTGTAGGCCAGGCAGAAAATGGCATGAAGGCCATTGAAATGTTTAAAGAGCATTCGCCTGACCTGATTACTATGGATCTCACCATGCCAGAACTTGATGGCATTACAGCTATAAAAAGAATTCTAGAAAGTGAACCAAAAGCAAAAATCGTAGTGGTAACCGCCCAGAGTGATGAGGCCACCGCCATTAGAGCCATGAAGGCTGGGGCCACCGCCTTTCTGGGCAAACCATTTAACGAAGAAAAGTTTGATGCCGTGTTGAAAAAGGTGATTGAGAAATTAGGTTAAGCGCATGAAAGATGATGATATAAATATTTTTATAAAAGGCACTGAAGAGTACTTTAAACTTTATGCCAATCTTGATGTTGAGATAGATGTACCATACGTCAAGGGTGATGAGACCCTTTTGCTCGCCCATAGCGGCATTATTGGTATCTCTGGCAGCAGAAAGGGCTGCGTTTATTTCACTGCAACCAACGACCTTTTGAAAGAACTGGTTTCTACTCTTGTAGGCTCTGGTACACCCAGTGATGAGCAGATCAAAGATGTAGTAGGTGAGATTGCTAATACCATTGCAGGCAATGCCAGAAACCACTATGGTGACGATTTTCAAATCTCAGTGCCGGTGCGCCTGAGCGGCGGTGATACCAGTGGGGTAGATTTATCTATTAAAGAACCCTGCTTTGTTTTTCCGGTAAAGTACAAGAGTCACAAGGCTTTTCTGGTGGTTGGTTTAGAAGAGTAAAATGCCCAAACATACGCTGATTGATACCCTCTGGCTGATACTTTCGGCCGGGCTTGTATTTATTATGCAGGCCGGCTTTGCCATGCTTGAAGCGGGTTTTACCCGTTCAAAAAACAACATCAATGTAGCCATGAAGAATATGACCGACTTTGTGGTGGCGGTGGTGCTTTTCTGGGCCACGGGCTATGCCTTTATGTTTGGCGACAGCCTTGGCGGCGTTATAGGGTTCAGCGGTTTTGGCTCTGGTGATTTTTCATCAGACTGGCAATCTGCATTTTTTCTTTTTCAAATGATGTTCTGTGCCACCGCCGCGACTATTGTGGCCGGGGCGACAGCCGAACGTATGAAGTATAATCACTATATGTTGATTACACTGATTATCACCGGCTTTATTTATCCCATTTCTGGGCACTGGTCATGGGCTACCACAGCCTCTGGCGATGCCGCAGGCTGGCTGGCTAAACTTGGTTTTATAGATTTTGCGGGTTCTACCATTGTGCATGGCGTGGGCGGCTGGGTGAGTCTGGCTGCTGTTCTGATTCTGGGGCCACGCCTGGGTCGCTTTAGAGAAGGCAAACCTCATCAGTTCAGCTCTAGCAATGTGCCCCAGGCCATTCTCGGTGCCCTGTTATTATGGCTGGGCTGGTTTGGTTTCAATGGGGGCAGTACCCTTGTGATGAATACCGAAGTGGCCCCCATTATTACCAATACAATACTGGCTGGCGGTATCGCGAGCTTAGTTGCAGTACTATGCTCACGTCTGCATTCAGAAATAATTCCTGTTGATGCCATGATCAACGGGGGCCTCGCAGGGCTGGTATCGATCACGGCAGGCTGTGCTTCAGTGAGCAGTGGTGGCGCTTTGCTGATCGGGGCCATTGGTGGCGCCGTATATTACTTCTCTGACAGGCTTCTGCTAAAGCTGAAAATTGATGATGCTATCAGCGCCATACCTGTGCATTTATGTGCCGGTGTATGGGGCACCCTGGCAGTACCTCTGTTTGCAAAAGCAGGTGTTCTTAAAACCGGTGTACTTGAGCAACTGGGAATTCAGGCCCTCGGGGTGGGTGCCTACGGGCTCTGGGCCTTTGGTACCAGCTTTGTGCTGCTCTTTATCATCAACAAGATATCGCCGCTGCGGGTGAGTGAAGAAAGCGAAAACATGGGGCTTAATGTAACTGAGCACGGTGCCTCAAGCGAGTTGCTCGATTTCTTCAGAGTGATGGATGCTCAAATGAAATCGGGTAATCTAACCCAGCGGGCGCCAGCCGACCCCTTTACCGAGGTAGGCCAGATTGCCCAGCGCTATAACCAGCTGATGGCTTCTTTAGAGAGGCACTCGCAAGAAAAGACCACCATTTTTAATAAGGTGAATGA
>CAZHLC010000730.1:0-2716 GCA_964532545.1 uncultured Leptospiraceae bacterium
TTTTTAATAAAACGATGACGCGACAGCTCTTCAATAAAACCCCTGTTTGAGTCAAAGACGGCCCCTTTACTGCTGAGGCGCTTACGTTCAGCCTCGCTGAGCAGATATTCGGGCATGCCTCGGCCGCTCTGTATCAGCTGAAAGAGGTTAAAGGCCCGCTCATATACTCCCGTTTCAAGAGTGGCCAGGTTGCGCAGATTAAAAAGCCTGGTGAGATTCACCTGAATGGTGTAAACAAACAGGCCCAGAAGAAAAGCAGTAACGATGACTTCGATAAAGGTAAAAGCTTTCTTTTTTTTGAGGCGCCTTAACGGCAACCTCATAACTTTTTTACGAGTTGAAAAAGTTCAGTTTCAAAATCAATTTTTTCAGAGGCTGGCGCAAGGGCCTGTGAGATGTATTTGTTGTTATGGTAGATCAGGTGTAGAAACTGTGGTTCTGTGATGCGCTTACCGTCTTCTTCGCGCAATAACATTAGAATGGGCCTCATGGGTTTGCCCTTAACAGAACCAGCCACCAGACCGATTTTATTGTCTGAGATCTTGACGATAGAGCCAATGGGGTAGATTGAAAGTCTGTTAAGAAAGGCTTTTAAGAAAATGGGGTCGTAGCGGTAAACACCAAGGGTTACCAGCTCTTTCATGGCCTCATAGGGCAGTTTGAACTTTTTATAGCTTTTGTTTTCAAGCAGGGCTGAATAAGAATCGGCAATGGCCGCCAGCCGTGCATAGTCTGATATTTCAGAGCCTTTAATCTGCCTTGGGTAACCACTGCCGTCGTAGTGTTCGTGGTGCTGCAGAGCGACAATGGCAATTGAGTTCTTCACCTTGGCGTTCTGAGTCAACAGTTGATAGCCATGAACCGGGTGAGCATGCAGGGCCTGCTTTTCAGGTTCAGTCAGTTGGCTGGTTTTTTCTCTGATCTCACGGGGCACCTTTAACATGCCAATTTTCATCAATAGAATGCTCAAGGCCAGTTCAATAACCCGTGGCTTTGACAGCTGAATCGCGCTAGCCAGGCTGATACCAAAAATCGCAGCAGAGATTACATGAGTGAACAATGAGGGCTCTTCAGCCTGATAGTAGAGGTAGGCAAAACAATCTGGGGCATCATCAACCAGAGTAACAAGGTTTTCTGCAAAGTTACGCAGCCTGCTGACCTGAAAGGGTTTATCATCGCTGATATGCTCATAGGCTTCTTTGACCAGGCCTTCACCTTCGATGAACATGGTTCGCAGCGCCTCGCGTTTTTTAATGGTCTGCTTGAGGTTTGAGATCACTGCCTCGATCTCTTCGAGCTCTTGCTGGTTTTCAACCGTGTCTTCGAGACTTGCCTTGGGCTTTTCTTCACCCCCGGCCGACAGTATTTGACCGGTGGTTTCGACTTCTTTGATGTTCCATTTGTTGAGTCGCTCGATGTCTGAGCGAGAGATGGGTTCATTGGCCTTGACCAGCATGTTCTCTGGGTCAAGGTAAACAGGTTTGTCAAAGGCCATACCTGGTTTCAGATCGCTAACGGAAATTTTATTCATGGGTTTTGTTTCTTTTTGTTTAGGCCTTTGCTGCTGATTTCATATAGAAAAATGCGAAAATGCGCGCGATCGCTGAATATATCTCAGGGGGAATCTGCTCGTTGATTTTCATGGTCTTCATCAAAACCAATAACTCTTCTGCCTCATCTTCTTTGATCTGTATATCGTTGTCTCTGGCAATCTCGATTAATCTGCGGGCAGCATCGCCTTCGGCATAGGCTTTCAGAACCGGGGCCTGCATGCCTGGCTTGTAGGCCAGGGCGGCTGCCCTTAAGATCTTATGCAACTTCTGCTCGTTCAAAACTGCCCAAATAAAGATAATCGCTGTCAAATGGCGACAAAACTTTTAATTTGTCAACCAAAATTAGGTGCGACGCACACTAGCGCCCAGAGAATGCCCTTATTTTTCGCTAATAAGGCTTGTAATACTACCCAGCAAATGAATATGTGCACTTTATAAATTATACAGGATTCTGCTGCCCTTTACACGCCCAGCCCTTACCCTTTAGAAACTATGAAATCAATAACTGAATTACCCGAAGATGTCTTTACCCGTAAATCTAATGAAAAGCTGCAAGAAAGTGTTGATAGCGTAACCATCAGGTTTGTGGGTGATTCAGGTGACGGTATGCAGCTTACCGGCAGCCAGTTCACCAGCACGACCGCGATCGTTGGTAATGATCTGTCGACCTTTCCTGATTTTCCTGCTGAGATCAGGGCCCCGGCCGGTACCCTCGCCGGTGTGTCTGGTTTTCAAATTCATTTTTCATCAAAAGACATTCATACCCCTGGTGACAAACCTGAAGTGCTGGTTGCCATGAACCCGGCAGCTCTCAAGGCTAACCTGCATGATGTTATCAGCGGTGGCGTACTTATTATTAACAAAGATGCCTTTACTGACTCGAATCTGAAGAAGGCAGGTTATGACAGTAACCCCCTTGATGACAAAAGCCTCAGCAACTACCGGGTAGTAAGCGTACCAATCTCAACTCTTACAAAGAGTTCGCTTGAAGCCATGCCCATCAGCGACAAAGACAAAGATCGCTGCAAGAACATGTTTGCTCTGGGCATCACTTACTGGATGTTTGACCGCCCCCTTGAAAACACTGAAAAGTGGTTGCGGGTGAAGTTTTCGAAGAAAAGCCAGATTGCCGATGCCAACGTAGCAGTTCTGCGCGCGGGTTT
>CAZHLC010000731.1:0-1469 GCA_964532545.1 uncultured Leptospiraceae bacterium
CATCTGTTTCTACTGCTCTCGTTTCGGGCCTGTTTGAATCGCCGTCTTTCTTCTCTGCTTGAGAGAAAAGAGAGGCACCAGAAATAATTAAAACCGATAGAAGTCGCGCCATTTACTTTTTTACAACCTTGTCTACCCTCGCTTTGGCAAAGGTTACGTTTCGACCATTTATTTCAACGACAATTGAGCTTGCCGTTTCATTTTTGAGAACAGCCGGCAGGCGCGATTTATCTTTGAGAATAACCATGATGCTACTGCCGGCAATGAGACCCCTGGTAAGGGTTTTTACGCTGACTGGCTTATTGGCCCTCTTCGCTGCGGGCTTAGTAGCTTTACCTTTCGCTTTTATTTTTTCAGTGCTATAAACCTGGCGCAAACCTGTGCTGAAGCCATGACCTTTATGAACAATGTAGTCTTTGCCTTCGAAGACAGCCTTGACGGTGCCAGTCTTTACCAGCAACGTTTCGCCTGATTTGCTCACATTGAGCTTAAATGAGGTGCCAAGCACTTCATATTTACCCAGTGGAGTCTTGATGCTCAGATTTTTAATGGCGCCCTTCTTAAAAGCAAAGAAACAATCGCATTCTTGCATTGCAAGTTTTATCACGCCACCTTTCTTTTCTGCTTTAAGATTGTTTACTTGACTATACTTAAATGTTACCTGCTTACCGATAGTGGTTTCTTTAAGGTCGCCTTGTTGATAAGAATATGACCCAGGGCCATCATTACTTAAGGTAATGGCACCACTATTTGTGTATAGTTTAAGAGCAGGCTTTTGTAATATTTTCGGGCCTACCAAGACCCCGGCAATGATCATAGCACTCACAGGAACTAAGACCTGCCATGAAAAATAACTACTCAAACTTTTTTTATTTTTTGATTTTTCAGAAAGTTGGTGGCGAATGCGAAGACGCGAAGCTTCAAGAGCCCGATCGATACCCTCAATTTGTGAATCGCCAATGCTTAGTTTGGCCTGTAAATTATCGGCAAGAGCCTGCTCATCAGGCCCTGAACCCTCATTTTGACCAAGCATTGACTTAATAGCCTTTTTTCGCTCTTCTTTCATGAATCTTTGTACATTCGAAAATGGCGAGACAATCTAGCCAGGCAAAACCTTCATTTTCGGGGATATTTTAAAGTTCACAAAAATAAGCCCTCACGCAGCCAAAATAGCTCACTTCACGTCTCTCTCAATAGCATTGATAGGCATTCTATTGAAAAAGCGCCAATATTTTTGTATTTTCTTAAAAAGTTGACGCATTCGTGTCTAGAACTATCTCTATAGATGTTGGTGAGACTTTACAACAAAACCTTTGTACTATGTCTCTTTTTTGTCTCGTGTGGGCAGACAGGCTATGTCGATCGCATTCAAGAGCTTCTGCGTCAACAGAATGCTGGGGCACCCACTATCGTGTCACTCGTGGCTGATGATGCAGACAACGCTGATGTGGCCGCAAATTTACTTTCGG
>CAZHLC010000731.1:1493-2715 GCA_964532545.1 uncultured Leptospiraceae bacterium
GTCACTTTCAATCAGGTAACCAACGAGCCCGCGGCATCAAACAAAGCAGAAATCGATAAACTCTTTATTTTCAGCCAGAGCATTGGCACCAATTACTGGGGCATCTGGGCCACACCCTCAACCCTTGTCATAACAATTAATGATACCACCGGGGGCACAGCCACTATTGGCGAGTTGACCATTACATTTCGTACGAATAATGGAATTACTTCCCAAAATGGGGGCAGAAACGAAGCCGCTGGTACCTCACCTGCTCTTTCAGGTGATTGGGGGCAGTACGTCTGTACCCCGGGCAAAACCATGTTACTCGCGGGCTCAACCGCTGGTTATACAGAAGGCGCCCGGGCTTCAGCGCGCTTTAATCAACCAAACGGCGTGGCGGTAGATGCCGCTGGCCATGTATATGTTGCAGACACTTTTAACCATCGAATTCGCAAGATCAGCCCGACCGGTGAAACCTCGCTCTTGGCTGGTTCAGGCATTGCTGGTTACGTCGAGGGCACAGGCGCTGCAGCACAATTCAATGAACCACGTGATGTGGCTGTCGATTCAAGTGGTAATGTCTATGTTGCCGATATGCGCAATAATCGCATACGTATGATCACACCAGCGGGGGTCACCTCTCTTCTGGCCGGCTCAGGTACGCTGGGCAGCGCAGAGGGTACTGGTGCCGCTGCTCAGTTCAGGTTACCATATGGCATTGCAGTTTCTTCTTCAGGTAACATTTACATTGGCGATGCAAGTAATCACCGGGTGCGTATCGTTACGCCCGCAGGCATAACCTCGTTGCTTGCTGGCTCATCGTCGGGTTACGCCAATGGTACAGCCGCTGGTGCCAGGTTTAATGTCACAAGAGGTCTTGATTTCGATACAGCCGGCAATGTTTACATAGCTGACGAAGGTAACCGGGCGATAAGAAAAATTACCCCGGCTGGGGCTACGACCCTGTTGGCCGGCTCACCCCTGGCCGGTGGCGGCTCTGGTTATGGTTATGCCGAAGGTGTTGGGTTTAATGCCCAGTTTGCTAACCCTTCCGATGTAGCTGTCGACAATGGCGGCAATGTGTATGTCGCAGATTCTGATAATAATCGTATTCGAAAAATCACCCCGACTGGTGAAACATCAACCTTAGCGGGCTCGGCTGCTGCTGCTTATTTAGAAGGCATTGGGGGTAATGCCCGGTTCAACGAAGTAAGAGGAATAGCCATTGATGCGACTGGCA
>CAZHLC010000732.1:0-2714 GCA_964532545.1 uncultured Leptospiraceae bacterium
AAAGATCGACCGGGGTGAGCCGTTTTTTCGTCTAAGCCGTCTATGGTGGCTGGCAGGTGCGGTTTTAGCAATCGGTGCTGTTTTGGTTTTACGGCAAGAAAAGGTCAGGTTTTACCTCGCCCGTTTTAAACAGTAATGCGACGAATTGTTTTAGTATTGTTTCTACTTTTGCCCCAGTTGAGTTTCGGGGCCCGGGCCGATAAATGGCCTATCTTTGGTTTTTCGCCCATTGAAACACACTGGCAGGCATGGAAGCGGGTGTTCTTCGCCCTTGATAAACAGAATAAGCTCTATTCGTTTCACACTACTGAAAAGAAAATTAAAAGCCGCTTTCGCCACCAGTACCCCTATAAGCCAGATATTATAAAACACTTTCCTCTTGAAGAGGGAGACCTTGTGGTTGCCATCTTCAAAAAAGAGCGCCTTGTTTTATTCACTGGCTTTGATCAGGTGGGCAAAACCATCTATAATCAAGACTATAAGCTGCCCTATACAACTCTGCATGCTGACGTGCGCATTGATGACAAGGGCCGCCCGGTCTGCCTTTTCTATTCAAAGCGGCAGAACAACTATGTGATTTCAATGTGGCAAGAAGGTGATAACAAAGACGTGTACTTCACAGACGAGCCCATTCAGAAGATGTTTCTTTCATGGGCCAATCAGAGCATTCATATTCTCAGCCATAAACATAACCATTTTCGCTGGCTGGTATGGAAGAACGGCAAGATTCGTGAATACAAGGTACCCGTTTATCTGGTTACCAGTGCCTTTCTAACCTGGGGTAAGAAACGCAAGATCTATCTTCTGGGCGTAGACAACAAGGGTAACCTGTGGCGCTTTAGAACAATCAAAAAACGTATTGAGCAGGTGAAGATCAGCAAGAACCCCCGGCTACGCTTTGCCAATGATATTATCACGACTACGTCTAAAAGAAGGCTGGTGATGATTTTTCCCAGTGCGAAGTTAAAAGAAGTTTTCATGCTCACTCTGCAAGACTTCATCGGCAACCGCCTGCAGGGTAAACTGAAAAGACGCAAGGTCTTCTGGGCAAATAAAATTCATCCCATAGTAATCAAGAGCAAACTTTTTTTGCTGCTTGAAACAGAGCTGGGCCATCTCTATCTCGAAAAATGGAAAAGTAAAAAACCATTCATTTACAGCATTGATTGGCGGGTAGATACCGCAAGCAGCCCCACCCGGTTGATTATCAACTGGTTACTTGAGAATAAAGGCCGCAATGTGGCTTACAGCTACATGCTTGATAAAAGAAAAGATTCAGAGCCGATACCTGAGTTTAAAATGCTCAGTGGTGAACAGGTTACCTACCAAAACCCCAAAGATGGTTTCTATAGTTTTCATCTTCATATGAAAGATGCAGCCAATAACCAAGAGCTGGCTCTTTATCACATACCCATTTACTGGCAGTACCGCCCCGAGGCCCCCCAGGTTGGGCTGGTCAAAGAGCTGGGGCCGAACCTGATTAAGCCAACCAAAAAAGTGAAGTTCTTTGTTAAGAACGAACGGCCGCTAACCTACTATGCAGAGATCAATAGCATACCGAAGTATGACCCGAAGAAAAAAGCCAAATTGAAAAAAGAAATATTTCAGGTTAAGAAAAGAAAAAAGAAACTCAAACCCGGCCGCTATTATCTGCATGTGCGGGCCTGCGACAAACGCAGCGGCCAGTTTAGTTCAACCACACATCATCTGTTTTTCGTGCACCCCTATAACCCGGCGCAAGACGACAGCCTCAAAGAAAGTAATAAGAAGATTGGTGAGCTTGAGTTTATTCTGAAAAAGATTCGCGAAAATCGCGATAACCCCGAAGAACAAAAAAAGTGGATTCAGAAGCTCAAAGATCTGCAGAAACAAATTGAAAAATAATTCGATTTTTGACCACATCGTCGAGCGCTTCGCCAGCAAAAACTTCGAGCGCTCGCGCCGTTTTGCCCAGGGCCAGTATTCACCAAGGCCTCTCGCTGACTTGCTAGAGCAACTGGGTAACCCGCAACTTTCATATAAAACCATTCATGTGGCCGGCACCGTGGCCAAGGGCAGCATAACTATGTATTTGGCTCATTTTCTGCAGAATGACGGTTTTAAAGTGGGGTCATACTATTCGCCTCATTTAGAAACTTTTCACGAGAGAATGCAGATAAATTTCGAGTTCATCGATGAAGAAGAGGCCGAGGCTTGCTGGGCCCAGATTGAACCCCTGCTGGCCCAGCATGCTATCAGCTTTTTTGATGCCCTGACGGCCATGGCCTTTCTACACTTTCAGCGTCAGCAGGTTGACTGGGCGGTAATCGAGACCGGCCTTGGGGGGCGCCTTGATTCAACCATCAATTGCCAGCCCGAGTTTTCGGTGATCACACCCATTGGCTATGATCATACCGATATTCTGGGTGATACTCTGGCAGCCATTGCCTTTGAAAAAGCCGGCATCATTCGCCGTGGTAAAAAGGTTTATACCTGTTTGCAAGAGGCTGAAGCGGCTGAAGTCATAGTAAAAGAGGCTGCTTCGAAAGATGCCGAGCTGGCAGTGTTTGAACCCGATGTGGTGCATAGTTATGCACAAACCAATTTTGAATTTGCCCGGTGGATATTTAGCGACTATTTCAAGATCAAGATCGTAACAGAATACTTTGCTCTGCCTGGCAGAAGCGAAGTCTTGAGCCAAGACCCCGTTGTGATCTTCGATGGGGGGCATAACT
>CAZHLC010000733.1:0-2713 GCA_964532545.1 uncultured Leptospiraceae bacterium
ACCAGAGTACTTTTCCATCAAAAGTCGGTTGGAGATCTTTAACCAGTTTATCTTCAACCGCAGTGCTCATAGGCAGACTTTCACTTACTATGGTTATTCTGACCAGCTATTTTTAGCTTCATTGCACAAGGCGCAGCAGAATTTTTCCGGTATTGCCGGCTTTTTTCGCGGCCACCAGAGCTTTTTTATAGTCTTTCAAATCATAGACTGCACTGACCTGCGAAGTCAGTATGTCTTTCTGCATCAGCTTGCCTACCTGCCTGGTCAGCAGCAGAATCGAGGCCAGGTTCTGGGTAGCCAGCCAGTTTGTGAGAAAAAAGCCTTCAATTGAACAAACCGGGGTCATCAAATCTCTTGATGAAAAATTCAGGTTCTGGCTTGAAAGAGTTCCGTAAACCAGAAAGCGCCCCCCCAGACTCATACATTGAACCATCTCAGAAGCCAGCTTGCCCGCAATAGGGTCAAGAGCGTAGGGTGCCCCGGCGCCGGCGGTGATTCGCTGCACCTCGGCCTTAAGATCTTGTTTTTTAATATTTATAACTTCATCAGCACCCAGTTTTCGCAGGCCTTCAATTTGTTCATCTTTACGCACCAGGTTTATGGTTTTGAAACCAAAGTGCTGCCCCAGTTTGATAATCATCTTGCCCAGCTCAGAGTTTGCAGCCGACTGCATAAGCCAGCTGCCCTTCTTTGGCTTTAACACCTTTCTGATCATGGCCAATGCTGTGACAGGGTTCACAAATGACATGGCGGCCTGCTCATCAGGCAGGTTGCGGGCCACCGAGAGGGCCTGCTTTGCCGGTAGAATATTGTATTCTTGCCAGTTACCTTTTTTACCACCGAGGCAGGCTACCCGCTTACCAACCAGCATCTTACCCAGCTTGCCCGGGCCTGCGGCCACCACCATGCCAACCCCCTCAAGGCCGGGGGTATGGGGCAGCCCCGGCAGTTTTCTTTTACCCTCGGGGTCGACAGTAAACTCAGCTGGTTTTTTTTGATAGTTCCAGATTGTGCGGCTTACAGCATTCACATAGGTGCCCTCAATAGTGTTGTAAATATCTGAGGGATTTATAGGGCTGAGCAGCATCTTAACCTTGACCTCGCCGGGCCCCGGCTCGGGTTCAGCAACTTCTTTCAACTTTAAAACGGTTTCGGCTTTACCAAACTTGTTAAATACCAGTGCTTTCATCTGTCTGTGTTGACCGGCCCAGAGAAGGGTCAAGCCTTAATCAGTAATCGCGCTGTGGGCGGCCGGCTTCTTTTGCAGACAGGCGAATAAGCTGTCGCTGGTTAAAGATTTTAGTTCGCCCACTCTGCAGCGAGAACTGCGACTTATAGATGACGTTGGCCATGGGGTAGTACTTAAAAACATTCTGCACATAGTACTGCCCTCTGGGCAATAGCTGTTCATTTACGTTTTGGGCAGCTTTAATATGCTGTGCGTTTTTTGAACTGAGGCGCACATGGTAGGCCATCACCTCAATCATAGTGGCACCCTGTTTATTGGGCAGGGTGAAAGCCAGCGGCCGTGACTCGGCAGGCCGCAGTCGATTATCAGCCATTTTTCGTGCAGGGTTCCACTGCCAGGTTTGACCAATACGATTTTTCCGTTCAGCCAGTATCACGCCGGCCCGGTTCTTCAGGCGTGCAATCAGCAGAATAAAACGTTCAGGGTCAGCAGTGGGAACCATATGGGCCGCATGCTGGTTCTTGACTGTGACATCAACCTGCCAGTTGCTTTCTTTCAACTTCGGGGGCTGCTGCGTAAATCTCAGTGCTGAACGATAACCTCTTTTCTCTAGATGTTTATATGATCCATACCATTTGGGTATGCCACTGCCCACCCAGTGATGTTTACGGTTTTTACGTTTTGGCAAATGAGTAAACAGCGTTGAAAGTCGCCGGCGGCTCTGGGGCATATGACATGAGGCACAGTTGGTGCTGCCCTGATAACCGGCGGCCGCGGCCGAGGTTGTTTCTTCAAAGGTGGTGAACCAGCAGACCAGATTGGGGGTAATGGCTTCACCCTGGGGGTTGTGGCAACGCTGGCACATATTGGTCAGAGCATTGCCATCTTTTTTCACCGGGTGGGGCGCCAGTTTGCTGCCCCGGGTGCCTATGATAATACTTTCGCCTCTGGCATTATTACGAATATGACAGGTGGCGCAACTGATACCCTCTTGCTGAAAACTGTAGTCAAAGGCCGGGTTCTTTTTAAAGGCCGGCTGCAGCACGTCATTGTTGTAAAGACCGGTTACCAGTTTCTCACGCTGGTTACCCACAGGAATATGACAGTTGAGACAGAGCCAGCGCGGTGAGTCTTTCTTGGTCAACTCAGATTGAAATTGAATATCATGCAGGGCCTGTGCATGGGTTGACCTCTGCCACTCTCTGTAGATCTGCCGGTGACACTGGCCGCAGTCGCTGGCCCGGTAACCCCGGCCCCCTACCCCTGCAACCGGTTTGATGTTGGGCAGTACATAGGCAAAGGGCTGGCGCTCGGGGTGAAATCGTTTTTCGAGGGGTTCTGGCTTTTTTGAAAATATAAAAGTAACCCCCAGCAGTGAAATAACTGCAAGGGGAGCAAAGAAAAGGCGTCGCACGGCCACAAATGTAATTAAGTTGCGACCGCGGCAACCTTTAATCAGCGGGGCATGTCAGCGAGGCCGCCGGCATTTACCACAGTGGTGAACCCTGCAGATTTAAGCATCTT
>CAZHLC010000734.1:0-2711 GCA_964532545.1 uncultured Leptospiraceae bacterium
AATTTGTGCTTTACTTAATGTGTGTTTACTGTTGTGATTGTTGGGGAGAGCTAATCTCCACAAAGGGGTGCCCCAAGGCACCCCTTTTTAGTGCCGTCAGTCGTTCTCTGCTGGTTCGCTGACGAGGCAAGGCCGAGTAACGAAATACTTATTTGCCCTGGTTCTTATCGAGCATTTTTACTTTTCTGATTCTTGTAGGCTTTTTATTATTTGTAATAGATTTATAAACTCCGTCTTTACTGAAGCATTGATTAGAAGGCAATGTTACCTTTTGATTATCAACATAATCGTGTTCTTCGAGTTTAACTGGCATATAAATGACACTGCCTTCGAGTGCGCAGGCATCGAAGGCATCATCATAATGGCCCGCAAAGCTTTTGGGGCACAGGTTAGCGAGTATGCCATGATCTAATATCTGAACAATCTGCATTTTGTATTGCTTCATACACTTTTCGCCATTAATAGATTTGGGGCGAAAGCTTGCGCAGCCCAGACAAACCATTAGAATAAACAAAGCCGTTGACCATTTCATGGTTATCCTAATCGGTCAGTGAAGGGTATTTGTACAGCGTCTTTCATATACGAGGCTTTGGCCCCGATCTCGAGCCGAGCCTTAATGTGGTTGGTCAGACATTCTACTTCAATATTTGTCTCACGTAGAGTGCAATGAATGAAATCACTGAACTTCGATGCTTTCAGAATTCTTTCTACTTTGGTTGATCTTATTTGTATACTGGGCGGCCATATTTATCTGTGCCTTGATAGGTTTTACCAAAGTTGCTGGTTGAATTTGAGCTACCAAATGGGCTGTTACTCTTATAGATTGGTCGGCCAAATTGGTCAGTGCCATCGTAGGTCTTGCCAAAGCCACCTTCTGTATCATGTTTTTCACTAAAGGCCTCAGGGGCATCTTTATAGACTGGCCGCCCATATTTGTCTGTGCCACTGTAAACCTGGCCAAACTTCATTTTTTTGCCACCTACTCTGGCAGTGGTTGGGTCGTTGCTGTATTTGGGTCGCCCATATTTATCGGTTCCGTGATAAAACGCCCCCTTCTGCTTGTCGTCAAAAATGGCTTTGCCCGTAGAGTCATGGCCATTAAAAAACTTCGTTTGTTCAGCTTCTGCCAGTCGACTATTGTACCCCGGTGCATGCTGCAGATTTCTTTCAGGATCATTTAACGCACAAAATCGGGTCGTTTTATCATTATTGATTTCAGTCTTATCTACGGTGTCATCGTCACCATAGTGCACCAGCATATAACTGGGTATCGAGCTATATCTGGGCCGGTAGATGTAACAGGCCGTACTCTGGTCTTCAGAGAGAATCTGAGGTTGCCCATACAGGCGTACCATGTCTCGGCGGTCTTGAATCGTCTTGGCGGTTTTTACCCGAAAATCGCGAAATGTTGAGCTTGGGCCTGCGCAGTGTATCAGCATAGTTGATAGTGTTAAAAATAAACTGAGTTTTTTCATATTTTACTCCCCCTAAGTGATTCTATGGTTATAGCATATAACAACAAGCAGAACTTTTTTTTCAGAAAAATCAATAGAGCTGCTTGACATCAGAGTTTTGATCTTACACCTTTCAAACGTGATTAACATACCAAACAGAGGTTTTCGGTGGTGTTTGGGCCTTGTCTTTGGCCTTTTCTTGAGTTTGCAATGCAGGTCGCTAAGCGCGAAGCAAACGAACTATATCAGCCAAATTATTAAACAGGCAGATGCCCATGTTCAACGGGGCTACTACAAAACTCTTCGCAAAGATGAGCAGCACCGCCAGGGCTGGCCAAAGCGCGACGATGCCTTAGACAAGAAAAGTCACACCATTGCAGAAATGCAATTGCTGCAGGCCGCAATTGATGAGGGTTTGAAAAAATATTTTTACTCAGAAAAATTGGGTATAAAGATCTATGAGGGGCAGGCGCTGGGCCAGTTAAATCTGCTGCTTCATCTATACAGCAGACGTTGGCAGCATATCTATTTCAAGAGTAGCAACTATCCCTATTTTTTTGAGTTCTCAAATGACCCCCGCAAGAAATTGATTTATACTCGCCCTGAGAATCAGGCCTCGAGGCAACTTGTTCTCAAGGCCCTTGAGCAGGCCGAGTTACCGCGTAAGCTCACAGAGAATCTTACTTTCTACCTGATGCCCTATAGCTTTAAGACTCTCAATGGCTGGGCCCACCATCATCGTAAAACCAAAGAAATCTCTATTCTGATTTTTGGTAAGAAGCCGTACCCGACGAGGCCCAGTCATTCATTGATCATTCATGAATTGGGCCATGCGGTTCACAAGAAACTGCTGGCCCAATCTAAAGAAGAGTGGAAAACTTACTGGCAGATGCGCAAAGTACGGCCTCGAAGAACAAGTGTCTATGGTAACGAACGCGAGGCCTTTGCTGAAGATTTTCGTGTGCTGTTTGGTAAAACACCGAAGGCCACCTTTCGGCGCAAAAACCCCGGCAAGTATGGTGATATAAGAGACTATAAGAAAAAGAAGAAGCAGATATTCAAATATCTTAATGATAAGATTGCCGCATATAAAGAGGTGCCTTTTGCCATTGAATTTGTCAACCTGCAATACCCCAGAATATTCAAACATAGTGACGAGCTGCTGCTCAATCTGAAAGATAAAACGGCCAAGTATACCTATAATATAATTTCAACTGATAAGCCGCGCTACACAGTAAGCTGGCCCTCTTTAAAACC
>CAZHLC010000735.1:0-2707 GCA_964532545.1 uncultured Leptospiraceae bacterium
ATAGACCTGTAAGCTTTATACGTTCCGCGGCCCTCAGTGAAAACAGAGCATCGAGTTTGTCTGCAGTCTGACCTTCCTCAAAGTAAAAGCGATAAGAACCATCAGGCAATAGCGTAAAAATATTCTGGTCGTCGTTTACACCAAATGTACCAAATAATTTTAGTTTTTTTCTGTAAGGTTTTCCCAAATAATCAAAAACCCTCACCTCAATACGAGGGCGTTGCAATACAATCAGTTGGTTGGTTTTAGTGCCATTAATGTCACCAATTACCTCTCGGTCTTTCGAGATTAGCTTTAATGTGAAAGTTTTTACATCGAAACCGCCACACTCGTCAATGTTAGTTTTGAATTCATAGGGTTTCTTACGAGCATAGCGATATAAAGATTGTGCTTTTCCCCCTCTAAAATAAGAGACGGCAATCTGGCTATTGTTGTCATCCCATCTAAATCTAAAGGTCTTAGACGGGGCACACTGCTGCGCACCACCCTCACCAACCAGGGGAAAACCCTCTAATTCAACCTTGTTGAGTTTTTTACCATTCTCATCTACCGGCTGAATAAGTGCAAAAGTCTCATAGGCAATGGGCTTCACTGTTAGCACATAAAACGGAGCCTTCTCTGAATCTGCCATGGTGACCTGCAGCCCATCAGAATCAGGCAGATCAAATCTAAAGCCGTGGGGCTTAACCCCGGGTGCAAAATTTACGAAGCTTATGTAAAACTCATTCTCGGTTTTTCTCTCAGCTTTAAACTCAAGGGGCTGATTTTTGCCATCGAATACCTTGAGGGCTTTCTGAATTTCTGCCGGTGGCCGCGTTCCCTCGAACTTTAAAAGTACAACCGGTGCCAAATCAATATTCAGACGATAAGGGGCCCGCTCACCCGCAGCAAGCTTTTGCAGCAGTGGCTTGCCAATCATGGTGTGACCGGCGACTGAAAATTTTGGCAAGTTCTTCGCTAGATCTTTGATACCATAAGAATAGGGCTGTACGAAAAAATAGTCTTCGCCACCGGCCTTAACAACGGGGTCTTCATTGCTCTCTGAAGATTCAAACAGCAACGAATCTTCGGTAAGCTGGCCGTGATTGCCATTGATCTTAACTTCAATCATGGCCGAGAGTCTAAGCTCAACATAGGGTTTACCCAGCAACGTACCCCCACCTCTTGTGGGTTTCGAAAAGTATCGGCTACCGCCTGAAAAGGTATACTCAAGCTGGTTCAGCTCTTCTTTCGCCAGGTTTACATCGATAAAATCAATACGATAGCGAACCACGCCCTTTTGTTTCTGGTCAAGGGGCGTGGCCTTAAAGCGCAGCTTCTTGTTTTTCAGAGTAATTTCGAAGTTTTTATCGTTAATCTCAATCAGATCGTGGTGAGCAACGCCCACAAGATCTACAGTCACAGGCCCCGCATTTGAAGAAGTTAAGTCACGCTTAGTAATCTTAACCGGCTCGCTTGGCTCAACCTCTACATAAAAGTCACCGCCAAAGGCCGGTATCACTGCACCCTTTTTATAGAACTTGATACCCCTGCCCTGGTAGTTTACTACCAGCCTACCTTCGATTATTTCAGTTTTGCCCGTAGCATCTTTCTGCCCCTGCAGGGTAAACACGGCATCATAACTCTGATCAGAAATAGTTTTATAGGGCGAATCAAAGAAGTAGGTGCCATTACGTACCTTTATTCTCAAGTCAGATGCCGAGGGGCTCAATTTTAGTAGATTATGTGAGTACCAGCCAGGCAATAGATTGGCACCCCGCAGTTGTAGGCGAGCGTGGTTTTTAAACAGGCAAATAGCTTCTTCTTTAAAAACATCAACTTCAATTTGCTGGTGAATTTTCTTCTCAGACCAGAACCAGATATCGGGCAACTCACTCTTAATTCTCAGCGTGACTTTTTCAGAGGCAAGGGTTTGTAGAAACTCGTTGCGGTCATTAGCGTTAGGCCCGAGGGCGCCATTATCATAAGTCAGGGTAAACACCTTGTTTTCAGAGAACGCTTCAAAGTGAAAAGAATTCAGCACATGGCGACCACGGGGCCCCAGCAGCTCTGCCTCAAGATTTTTATTTGCCTGACATTCAGTGCCAGGCCGACCCACCTGAATGTTCAGAGGTGGTAGTGGGCTGCTTTTGTTGTCGAATTCAAGCCTTGTGCCATCTTTTTTATAGTCTTTATCAATATACTGAAAGCCGCTCTCGACCTTGCCTTGAGCAACCTGCATATAGAAAACTTTGAATTGGTCATTAACCGGGTCATCCCACTTGGTGCGTTTGCGCCTGAAGATCGGCTGGTAACCCGGCAGATTCTTGCTATTGAAGATAAATGCACTTTTAAAGCCAAGATTTTTGTACTCAGAAGCCGAAAGACATGGCACATCTTCAAAGATGACCTCGCCCTGCTCATTCGAGATCGTCGAATCAACCTCGAACCACTTGATCTCATTACCTTTTTGAATACCAAAACGCAGGCTGGCCGGCACATTGCGTGGTACAATATCTAGCCTCTTATTGTTCTGCCAGACCGTTAGTTTGGTTTTCGCGGTGCAGGTGGTTTGTATATTTTCACTGGGCAGGGGCAGCTTGCCCATACATTTTTTATTCAGTATGAAATTGGCGGTACTATCACCGCTCGGGTAGAGAGTGGCATGGCATTTGGACTTCTGGTACTGGTCATCAATTGATGAAAAGTCAAACTGGGCAAACAACAC
>CAZHLC010000736.1:0-2703 GCA_964532545.1 uncultured Leptospiraceae bacterium
TCAGCAGGCTGCCATGGCAAACGATGACCAATAAAGAAATGGCTGAGATTTTCTATCGCATCGCGAATCTGCTAGAACTCGATCGGGCCTCATTTTTCAGAGTGCGGGCCTATCGCACCGGTGCTGAGGCCATTGAGTATCTCAAAGAGCCCCTGGCAGAGCAGGTGGCCGCTGGCCGCAAACTCACAGACCTTGAAGGTATTGGCAAAGACCTGGCCGCCAAAATCGAAGAAATGATCGAAACCGGCAAACTTGAGTATATCGAACGCCTTGCAGAGAAGGTGCCGGCAACCCTGCTTGATATTTTAAAAATTCCCGGGTTGGGGGTAAAGCGGGTGCGCCAGATTTATGACGAGCTGGGCATAGAGACTTTGGCAGAAGTCAAACAGGCTGCCACCGAGGGTCGGCTGGCCTCGCTGCCCCGCTTTGGTGAAAAACTGCAGGCCGCGGTGATCAGACGTATCGAGCGCATTGAAGAGAGCAGCTAAAGCCCCTTGACAAAATGTGACATAATTCTCTGTTATATAATATCCCCATGAAAGAAGCCGATCTATACCAGCCGGTTGCTGATTATTTTAAAGGGCAGGGCTTTGAAGTCAAGGGTGAGGTCTGCGGCTGTGATCTGGTGGCGGTCAAAGAAGAGCAGATTGTGATCGTTGAGCTGAAAACCAGTTTTAATGTTAAGCTGCTCTATCAGGCGGTGCGGCGTTTGGCTATCACAGACCAGGTCTATGCGGCCTACGCTGCCCCTAAAGCCAGGCAGAAGATGTCTTACTGGGCCATGATACGAAGTTTGGCGCGCAGGCTGTTCATCGGCGTGATCATGGTTGATGGCGAGGCGCTCAAGGTGCTGGTTGAACCGGGCCCCTTCAGTGCGAAAGCTTCAAAGAAAAAGCGGCAGCAGGTATTAAACGAGTTTCATGGCCGACGGGTATCACAGAATATAGGCGGGGTCAACCGTACCAAACTGCAGACGGCCTACCTTGAGTCAGCGGTGCATATCAGTGTACTGTTGAAAAAACATCGGCAATTAAGCGCTGTTGAGTTGCAGAAACTGGGCGCCACTGATAAGGCCTATGGCATAGTTTATAACAATCACTACCGCTGGTTTGAGAGGGCGAAAACAAAGGGAAAGTACAAGCTGAAGCGCGGGGCTGCCCGCAAAATCGCCCACGAGTACCCAGAGATTTTTAATTACTATGTTCAGCTGGTTGAGCAGACAGGCTAGGGTTGCTATGGTTTCTGGGGCGTGGGCATGGTCTTCTTCGCCTGAATTTCTTTTTCACGTTCGAGCTGAAGAAGATGTTTTTTAATCTCAATATCTACCCGGGCCAGCTGGTCTTCGATACTTTTACGCTGCACTGCCTGATAAATGCCGGCATTCTGCTCAGAATAAGCAAAAGAGTCGCCGCGGTTCAAAGCAGTGACCGCCCGGCCGGTTAACCAGCGCTTGCTGTAATTACCAACCCACAGCTGGGCCGAACCCAGTGCTTCTCTTTTATTGTTTTCATCTTTCTGATAAAAGGTCACCACCATATCGGCATCAGTTATTTTCTCTGGTTTGCCCACTGAAAAAGCTACGATACGCACATCGTGTAGCACCTCAACCAGCCTCTCAAGGGCTGGGCTGTCAATTTTGTCAAAACCGTCTACAAACCAGGTGCGGTATTCTTTGTCGGTTTTTTCATGGCGTTTTTTGGTGCTGTTGATGACCAGCACCCCCTGGCGCTGCTCAAACAGATTCTTATATCTGCGCCTGTGACGCTCATGTACTTTTAAAACTGCTTCATCAACCAGATCTCGTTTGAACATATTGAGGCGCTGGTCTTGATACGAATACACGTTTTTTTCAAAACGTGAAATGATATAGTTGTGTACCAGATAAATCTGTTTATCTGCCGTATCTTGAATATAGCGGCGGGCGTTACCAAAGTTGCCCTTACCAATACAGTATTTATGGGTTTTCTCTCTGGTCATGACCTGCAGCGTTTTATTACACTTATCTAGACCATATTGTTTGAGCTGTTGGGGCGTGGGCTTACCCTCAATTTTATATTGAAAGGCCAGTTGCCTTACATCATTGATAATGCCTTTGAGTATGGTGCCCCCATTGAACTGCTTAATGGCCAGATCACCGGGGCGAATTTTTTCTTCAGGGGCGATTCGAATTATTCGGTATCTGTAAAGAAAACCCAGCTGCGAGGGCTCATACACCTGGGGTGAAATGGTGTAATGTACATTGACTTTTTTATCAGCATCGTACTGCATTTCTCCCTGGTATTTTATATTGAGAATTTCTTTGAGATCATAGTCGAGCAGGGTGACTGACTCACCGGGTTTTTTGTATTCAGGCACAAAGATGAGTACCAGAAGCAGAATAACGGTGAGCCCGCCGAGAATCAGATGGTTTTTGTTCATATCATTGCCCCAGATTAAGTTCAGTTGAAGCAGGCATGTGTATGGGGCAGTATGAGCGGGGTTCTGTGCCCTCATAGAATACCTGCTCTCTAATTACATGGGGGCAGAGCCCGCCACTTCTTGGTACCCCGCCTGATTCTACACAGAAATTTTCTTCTGTGGTGTTTTCTAATTTCCAGCTTTCTTTAAAAGGTTCTGGCTTGGCCCCCTGCCTGACTGTGCGCAGATAATTTATATAGACCGGTGAGCCGAGACTACCCCCTGAGCGCCCCTGCCCAAGGCTGG
>CAZHLC010000737.1:0-2698 GCA_964532545.1 uncultured Leptospiraceae bacterium
GGGTTTTTCACTGGCTGTGGTTGAGCGGTCAACTGAAGACATTCTGGGCTTAATTAACGCAAATATTAATAAAACCAATTTTACTATTCTGTCAGCACCGCAGGTGCTCACTATCGATAATACCGAAGCCGAAATCAACGTGGGGCAAGACGTACCTGTTCTGGGTAATACCCGAACCTCTGGTGGCGGTGACCAGACGGTTACCATTCAGGGTTTTGAATACCGCCCCACCGGGGTTAAGCTTAAATTCACACCTAAGATCAATAGTGAGAAAATGATTACCCTTGACATCTTCGGTGAAATCAAAGATATTTCATCAGTAAGCGGTGACCTAACCCAGAACCCCACTTTTACCAAACGCGATTTGAAAACTTCTATCAGAGTAAAAGATCACCAGACCATAGTTATTGGTGGTCTGGTATCGCAGACCAAAACCAAATCAGTAAGAAAAATTCCGGTTCTGGGCGATATACCGCTTGTGGGTTACCTTTTTAAACGAACCAGTTCTGATATTAATAAAACCAACTTGCTGGTATTTATCACACCCCATGTGGTTACCAGCAAATCTGTTGCAGACCAGGTAACCGAAGAATTAATGCAGCAGCAGATAAAAGAATTTAAAAAGCGCAAACGCGAAGTTCGCTGAGTGTTTGCTTAGCCTGCGGGGCGCAGGCTGGTGCGATGTAGAATATGCAACATAAACCGCTGGGCGAACTGTTACAAGAAAAAGGCGTCATCACCGCCGAAGACCTCAAAAAAGCTGTAAAGCTGCAGCAGAGTTCAAATGCTAAGCTGGGGCAGATTCTTATTAAAAAGGGTTTGATTTCTGAAGACGATCTGCTCTTTACTCTCGCCAGCCAGTACAAACTTGAGTACGTCGACAAAATCGAAATTGAAAACATCGAAGCCATTCAAGAGCGGGTGCCCAATAAATTTGTGCAGAAATACCGCATTGTACCTTTCAGTCTGAAAAAGAATACCCTCAGAGTGGCCATGACTGACCCCATGATGGTGCACCCTCTAGATGAGCTGCGCCTGATGTGGATAGGTTTCGACGTGGTCGCTGTGCTGGCCAACGAGTCTGAGATACTTAAAACCATACATACACACTTTGATGAACACCGCCATGATGACCAGCAAGAGGTCGACTTTGAAGACGGGCTCGAGTTTCTTGAAGACATTGAAAATCTTGATAACTCGATAGATCTGGCTAATGAAGCACCCATCATTCGTATGGTGAACATGATTCTGTCGAATGCGGTGAATGAAAAAGCTTCTGATATTCATATCGAACCGCAAGAAAAAGAACTGGTGGTGCGTTACCGGGTTGACGGTGTTCTGCACAGGGTTTTAAATCCCCCCAAGTCAATTCAAAATGGGGTGATCTCGCGTATAAAGATCATGGCCGACATGAATATCGCCGAAAACCGTCTACCGCAAGATGGTCGTATCAAAATTCGTTTTGGTGGCAAAGACATTGATATCAGGGTTTCAAGCCTGCCCACCCAGTTTGGTGAGCGGGTTGTTATGCGTTTATTAAACAAAACCGACACCAAATTTGAAATAGATACCATCGGTTTCTCAACTGAAACCCGTGAGCAATACCGTGAGCTGATTAAGCACCCTAATGGCATCATTCTCATAACCGGCCCCACCGGTTCTGGTAAAACAAGTACCCTCTATGCTTCGCTGACTGAGGTCAAAAGCGAAGGTACCAATATTATCACTGTAGAAGACCCCGTTGAATACCAGATGGATGGTATCAGCCAGATGCAGGCCCATCAGAAGATTGGTTTGACCTTTGCTGAAGGGTTGCGCTCAATTCTGCGCCAAGACCCTGACATTATCATGGTTGGTGAGATTCGTGATGAAGAAACGGCCAGGGTGGCCGTTCAATCGGCACTTACTGGCCATCTTGTTTTTTCAACCCTGCACACTAATGATGCCCCCTCAGCCGTTACCAGGCTGTTAGACATGGGTATTGAACCATACCTCATTACCTCAACCTGTCGCGGTTTTATGGCCCAGCGTCTGGTGCGTATGCTCTGTAACAATTGTAAAAAACCAGTAAAAGCCAGTCTTGCGACTTTGAGAAAAGAAGGTTATATGCCCTTACCCGGCAAGAAGAAGGCGAAGACTTCTGGCCGTGGCGGCTTTAAGATCTATGAGGCCAGGGGTTGCAAAGAGTGTATGAACACCGGTTACCGTGGCAGGGCCGGGGTTTACGAATTGCTGACGCTGAACAATGCCTTCAGAAATAAGATTCTGGGCAACCCCAGTCTTGATGAGCTGCGCAAGCTTGCAGTAGCCCAGGGCATGCAGCCCCTGCGGGCCGCCGCCATGGATAAGGTTGTCGCGGGGCTCACATCAATTGAAGAAGTGCTGCGGGTTACCTGATGGCCATCTTTACCTATAAGGCCTTTGACAAACAGGGCAATCTTTCAGAGGGCCACATTGAAGCAGTCAATACCCAGGCTGCCCAGAAGAAGCTGCGGGGCCAGAACCTCTACGTCAAAGAGCTGCGTGAAGACATTGCCAAGCGCGATCGGGTATTATTTCCTTTTCTTGCCAAACTGATTTATCGTATACCGCGCAAAGACATCGGGCTGTTTGCCAAGCAGCTGGGCACTCTGCTGGGCGCTGGTATTCCCCTTGATGAAGCCGTCACTGACGTGTGGGAGCAGACTTCGAATACCCA
>CAZHLC010000738.1:0-2697 GCA_964532545.1 uncultured Leptospiraceae bacterium
GTCTAATATCCCGAAAAAATCTCATCTATGAAACTGGTTACATCTTTACTTATGTTTATTACCCCCGCCATGGTTTTTGCAAACCAGAGCGCAGAGCGGGTAACCTCAATTCTTGGCTTTGAATTTCCTGATTGGACTTTTGAACCCTTCGCCCTGCTGAACGTCTGGCAATGGATCGGTATCGGCGGCGCCCTCACTGGCGCCTTTCTGGTACGGGTACTGATATCTTACATTCTGAAAGGCATCATGAAGCTTGCTTCAAAAACCGAAACAGAATGGGATGATAAAATTGTCGAAGCCATTCGTAAGCCCATCGGCTGGGCAGCCGGCATTGGTTTTCTGTTTATCTGCCTTTATTTTCTCAATTTCAGCAAAGCTCTAGACACCCGCATTAATTCGGCATTAAATCTTCTTCTGGGTCTGATCAGCATCTGGGCTGCTTACCGCCTGGTCGATGTCATTGTTGATTTTTTGAAATCGCTTACAGCGAAAACCGAATCTCAACTTGATGACCAGCTGATGCCAATCGTTGGCCGCGGCCTCAGAATGACCGTGGTGTTCTTTGGTGTTCTGCTCATTCTGCAGAATTTTGGTATCAATGTATTCTCAGTTATCGCAGGTCTGGGTGTAGGCGGTCTGGCATTTGCTCTTGCGGCCAAAGATGCCGCAGCTAATTTTTTCGGTTCGATGATGATCTTTCTCGATAAACCCTTTCAGGTAGGTGACTTTGTGATTATTGGCGGAACCATGGGCACCGTAGAAGAGATTGGCTTTCGTTCAACCCGTCTGCGTACCCTTGGTACCTCGGTTGAAACGATTCCTAATGCCAAGGTAGCTAATTCAAACATTGAGAACTTTTCAGAAAGAACAGCCCGACGCCACTCAGTCGATCTGCATATCAAACTTGATACACCGGCGGCCAAGGTTGAACAGTTTATTGATGGCTACCGCAAACTGATGGAAGGCGAAGAAAAATTCATGGAAGGTTTTCGCGTAGGCCTTGATGAAATTGGTGAATCTTCTTTGAAGCTCAATGCAAAGTTCTATCTCGATACCACCAGTGCATCTGAAGATCTTGTTATTCGCCAGCGCTTTCAGCTGAATCTGTTAAAACTTGCTGATGAGCTCGGCGTAGAGCTGGCCATGCCTGGCCAGATGGTACACGTCGAAAAGATGCCCAGCTAATCAGCCCTGCGCTGATAAGCCCGCATCAAGTGGCGGGCCGGCAGCAGCTGATGCAGAATGTTCTTCTCAATACCTGCCGGCAGGCCACACATAATATTGGCGAGTACCTTCGCCAATAGCATTGCATATAAACCACCGCGGCCAGACAATGCTGTGAACAAATACCTGCCCTGGTCGAATTCAGCAACCATCGTTTGAGATGGTTGCCTGCCCTGAATTACAGGTTTTACTTTCTCATTATAAAATACTCGATCAGGCACCGGCCCAACCACCGGCAGTTGAGTAGCACTTGAACAGCGAATACCCCGCCATGAATCTGTAACAGGGCCTGCCCTGAGCCCACTGTTTTCAAAGTTCTGCAAATTAAAAGCGGTAGCGACCTCACTGGTCTCAAGCGAAATGTTTCCCCGTTCGTAAGTTGAACCTATTACAGTTTGACCCTCATAGCTGGTTGCATAGCCGCCCTGGTAACGAAGAGAAACCTCATCGAGCTCACCGGTGGCAAGCTCAATCTGCCCTGCTGCAGCCGCCAGCTGCAGCCATGGGGCAGCGACAGATGCGTCAAAGCTATTGCAGAAAACAACCTGGTCGAAGCTATTTTGCTCAGGTTCAAACCGCGTATTCAACTGAAGGTCGACCCCCGAATGCTGCAAAAGAAAATGACACAGAGCCGCTGGCCGCAGTGACAAAGCACGGCTCATCACCAGTGCGCCAGCAGAGCCGCCCGCCTGACTACCATGCAACTGATAGTCTTTCTGCTCAAGCTGGTGGTTTTCGATAAAGGCCCGGGCCCGCTCTAAATCGCGGTCTTCGCCCAGCAACACCCTGACGCCATCTTCTCGAATGGTAAAACCCAATCGCTGAACCTCGGCCCGCAAAAACCTGAAGGCCTGTAATGATAGCTTACTGCGGGCCGAGGTTTTTGCCGAGATCATCGGCATAACCAGGGCCGCCGGCACACCCGAGGCCCCTGATGCGACCCTGTCAGACTGCTCAAAAAGAGTAACCTCTCTGCCTGCCTCTGCAAGATAATAGGCCATAGCGCAGCCCGCCAGACCAGCCCCCACAACCGCAACCTGCTCTGCAGAAACCGGACGTGGCAACTGATACCAACTGGGTTTTTCGACCGC
Organism: uncultured Leptospiraceae bacterium; assembly: GCA_964532545.1. Taxonomy (GTDB): domain Bacteria; phylum Spirochaetota; class Leptospiria; order Turneriellales; family CAZHLC01; genus CAZHLC01. Next base: position 2,316 of record CAZHLC010000738.1, read on the forward strand.
CAACGGTTTAAGCTTGCGGCCACGCAGCATGTGGCGTTTGCCCGCAAAGCCAGCCGCTTTTTCAATCTCAAAACCGGCTTCGCTAAGATTGCGCCTGACCCAACCGGCCGCACTGTAGGTTGAAAACGTAGCACCCTGCTTTGCTACTGAAGCAGCCTTTTTGAACAGAGACAGGCCCCACATCTCTTTATTTTTCAGTGGCGAAAAACCGTCAAAGAACCAGGCGTCGACCCCCCCATGAAAATTCTGGCTGCTGAGAAACAACTGGGCGTCACAGAACGATAGATGCAGTTCAATATTATTTTCTAAGCAGATAATGTGATTATCTCTGGTTATCTCAGCATAGCCATGGGCAAAATCACTGCGCCAAAGAGGGGTATCA
>CAZHLC010000739.1:0-2693 GCA_964532545.1 uncultured Leptospiraceae bacterium
TCTCTTTGTTACCCGTTCATAAGCAGGCACAGGCTTTTGAAAAGTTTTTTGCCACCCCCCACGATGAGAACCTGCTTGAAATTGCCAGGGGCTTCGGGCTGCCGGGGGCCAGAGCTGCGAATCTTTCAGAATTAGAAAAATATCAGGCTGAGTTTAAGCAGGGGGTGATCGAACTGCAAACCGACCGCGAACAAAACCGTTTATTTCACCAGAACCTTCAGCAGCAGATTTCTGCCTTTGCCCGGGGGCTGCAGACATGAAAAGCCTGAAGCACTGGCTGTTGGCCACTCGACCCAAGACCCTGTTTGCCTCAGTGGCACCAGTGGTGATGGGGCTCAGTCTGGCTCTGGCTGAAGCCCAACTCAATTATTCAATTGCCGCAATCACCCTGCTGGCTGCTGTTCTAATTCAAATAGGTACCAACTTTGCTAACGATTACTATGACTTTAAAAAAGGTGCCGATACCCAAGAGCGCCTTGGCCCAACCCGTATGACCCAGGCAGGCCTTGTATCACCACAAAGCATGAAGTGGGCCTTTATTCTTACTTTTGCCGGCGCTTTTGGTCTGGGTGCTTACCTTGCGTTTATTGGGGGCTGGCCCATTGTTGTGGTGGGCATACTATCTATAGTGTTTGGTATACTCTATACTGGTGGCCCCTTTGCCCTGGCCTATAAAGGTATTGCAGATATTTTTGTTTTATTTTTCTTTGGCCCCATCGCGGTTCATGGTACTTACTATTTGCAGACCATGAACCTCACAGCCTGGCAACCCATAGTACTGGGTTTTTCGCCCGGGCTTCTGGCCACGGCCATTCTTGTGGTCAATAATCTGCGAGACATTGATACTGATGTTAAGGCTGGTAAAATGACTTTGGCTGTAAGAATGGGGCGAACATTTACCCAGATACAGTATACCCTGCTGGTGGGTGCGGCCCTTGTTTTGCCTGCTGTGATTGTTCTTTTAGAAAGCGAACGCTGGTATTCATTGATCTATCTGCTGGCTCTGCCACTGGTTATTGTCAATATCATGGCAGTATTCAGAACCTCTGAGCCCCGATTGTTAAACCCACTGCTGGGTAAGACTGCTCTGAGTCTAATCATTGTCTGCTTCTTATTTGCAATCGGGTACCAGTTTTGAGCCACCCCAGAGTTGAATTCAGCCCATACAGGCTGCCTCTCAAGCAGACAATGTATTTTGAGCCTGCCCAGCAGTTTATCGAGGGTTTTTATCTAAGGCTGAGTGATGGCCAACATTCTGTCTACAGTGAGGTTGGCGGGTTGACCAATCTATCTGAGCTTAAGCTTGAGAACTCTTTTGTTAAACTGTTTATTGAGGTTTGCAGCGCTGCTGAGCTCGCCTTCACAGACACTGCCGCTCTCTATCAAAACTATGGCCTTGCAGCCCCGCTGTGCTTTGCCCTTGATAGCCTGATTTGGCAGTTTCGGTCTGCAAATGAACAGTCTTTTGGCAGTCTCAAACCACAGGTCGAAAGCATTAAAGTGAACGCTCTTCTTTTCGGTGACAAATTGTTAGAGCAGACGCAACCTCTCTACAACGAGGGCTACCGGGTTTTTAAAATTAAAGTGACCTCTACTGGGCTCTCAAACCTGATAGAAGAAATCAAAAATCTTCTCGCTGCTCTGCCTGATATTGAGCTCAGGCTCGACGCCAACCAGGGTTTAAGTCAAGTGCAGGCAGAAGAGATCAGCGCTGCTCTGCCTGCCATTGACTACTTCGAAGAACCTACAGTTTTTACCGACTTACCGTTCGAAGCCATGCCAATTGCTCTTGATGAGTGCCTGCGTGAAGGCCAATATTCAAAGCGGGCAAGTGCTCTCATTATTAAGCCCGCTCTTAGCGGTAGTTTTGCCGAGATTGACCGTCTCTGCCAGCAGGCGAGGCTCAATCGGCAGCGTATTGTATTTACCAGCAACTTTGAGAGTAATCTGCATTTACTGGCCAGGCTGGCCGCCTGTTACTCGCCTGATGAGGTTCATGGTCTTGACACCTGGCGGTTCATAGGCGATGTTCCCCTGCAACCTGGCTTCAGTGTAGAAGGTGGGCAGCACCGGCTTCGTGACCCCATTAAGATAGCACAGCATGTTGAGTTTTCTGACCGGTAAGCTACCCAATATCTTCAAGGCTGGGCCCGACAGGCTCAAGCAAAACTTTATCACAGGCTATGTCAAATTGACCTATGGTGAGTTAAAGGCATTGAATCTGCCTGAGGCTCATGACCAGGCCCTCATAGCCAGGGTTGCCGACTTTTCAATCGATACCCTCGCTGCCGTTCTAGGCGCCATCTTCAGGCCATGCTCGGCAATGCTGCTCAGTACGCGTTATTCTGCACAGCAGAAGGTTGAATTGATAGAAAAGTATAAAGCCCTGGCCGACTACAAAGTAGGCCCCTTGGCCACAGTGCCTGGCAGAATCAGTCAGCAAAAGCTGGTAAACATAATTTTTACTTCAGGTTCATCGGGTCAGGCCAAGGCCGTAGCCCATACCTATGCAAACCATTACTACAGCGCCCTTGGGGCTAATAAGATTTTGCCCTTAAAACCAGATGACCGCTGGTTATGCAATTTGCCCCTCTATCACGTAGGTGGCCTTGCTATTCTTTACCGTACTGCGCTGGCCGGGGCCCAGACAGTGCTGGCTCCGGGCAAAACGCTCGCAGCTGCTCTTGACGACT
>CAZHLC010000740.1:0-2689 GCA_964532545.1 uncultured Leptospiraceae bacterium
CCTGGTGGGTATGAACAATGCCAGCAATGCCTCGAGCCCGCTTTATACTGTCAAATATGGCGCTCTGAATCTTACAGCTTCAGGGCAGGCCTTTAATAGTGCTGACACCTCAATCAACGACGGTGAAAAGCTGGGTATTCTCAAGTTCACCATAACAGAAGACAGCAATTTCGCCGGTGAAGACGTCACCCTCAATGCGGTCACCATCACCAACAGTGGCACGGCCAACGAGAATAACGACCTGGCTGCAGGCAATACTATCGAACTACATGAGGGTACCTGGGGCAATGTGATTGCTACCGCCGCTCCACCTGCCAATGATGGCAATGTGACCTTTGGCTCTCTGGGGCTGCTTTTTAACCCCGGCCAGGCCCGTAATTTCTGGGTAGCGTATACAGCTGAAGTAGGTGCCACAGCCCAGGGCAATACCAATTTCAATGTTCAGATTGCCGCGACAGACCTGGGTGCCACCAATGTTGACCCGGCCTCACACAATAAACCGACGGCATTATTTGGCGCTGAAAATGGCAGAGTGCTCACTCTGGTTAAACCCGAACTAGAATTGACCCAGACCCCTATCGCCGCCAACGACCAGATACTGATCGTTAATGCCCAGGCCGCTGAACGTGTAGTCTTTGAATTGAATATAGCAGAGGTTTCGGGCACCTTTAACGCCACGGTCAACACTGTTACCTTCAACCAGGCCCAGACCTCTGGCAGTGGCTGGGGCACCTACGGCCAGAACCTGGGCAACCTGGTGCTTGATGGGGTAGAACAAGAAGTCAAACTGTACCTTGATAATGGTGACGGCTCGTACGGCACAGGTGACAGCGAAGCCTTTGGTTTAAACACCGGTAGTGAGATCACCGACGCCAGCTACGTTTTTACTGGCAGCCCTCTGACCATCAATGCGTCGCAGACCATCAAGCTGTTTGTAGTTGTGAGAGTAAAGGCAGCTATAAACCCTTTCTACGACTTTAAAAACGATTTCGGTCTGCAGTTTAACTTCAACTCTATCAATGCTAATACTGGCAACCCTGAAACATCAGACACCACCCCCCTTGATAACACAGGCACCAACGGCGCGGTCTTTGGCTTTGAGCAGGGCCTGGCTGATACAAGGGTCATCACCGATGATCGTTTGATATCGTTTCCGGCACCGGGGTCGGCTCAGGTACCCATATACAAGGTTGAGATAGAAAATACAACCCCCGGCTCATCAGACATCAGCCTGCAGGCATTCAACATTACACCCGTATCAGGTGGTTCTGTTATCTCAAAACTCTATATTCTCGATGACTCACTGAATGTGATTGCGAGCGGGCCAGCTGGGTCGATTTCAGTTCCTTCAACCACTATTGCCAACGGTGCCAGTCGGCAGTACTTCATTGGGGCCGATGTAACCACCATTGCACCGTCGGGCACGGCCATCTCGCTCTCTGTGCAGCCCACAGGCACCTTTGCCTCACCAGCAGCCAGTGCCACAGGTGTTGAAGTGGCCCGCGAGCTGGGCCAAGAGCTTGAGGTGCGCAACAACTACCCTGACTTTAACAAGGGTGAATTTGCACTGATTCTCTACCAGGCTGGCGATGGCTCTTCAACCTCGATTAAGATATATTCTCTTACCGGTAAGCTGATCAAAGATTTTGGCAATGTCAGCACTGCGAATACAGTGAATCAGGTGCGCTGGTTTGGTGATACCGACAAAGGCGAGAAAGTTAAGTTTGGTATCTACTATGTGCACCTGCGGCAGGGGTCAACCCAGCACTTTAAAAAAGTATTCGTTCGCAAAGGTGTACGCTGATCACCCGCTTCGCCGGGTTAAAAGATATTGATGCAGCCCAACCGCCCATAAAACCCCAATAACATAACACGCGAGATCAAAGTAGTCAAAGGTCTGGCCAATAGTCAGGCGACCCAGGGGGCTCTGCCTCAGGCTCTTCAACCATGGGGTTTTAATCAGCTGCATAGATTCAACCGAAAAACAGAAGGCCAGCGCCAGCAAAGCCGCTCTTAAGACATCAGCAGGCCAGAATAGAGCAGCTATAAAGAAATAGATTAACGACGCTACCAGCACATCACCCATGTAATGGCGAATAAAAAAACCAACCCTATCACCGAAAATAAAAATGAGCACGCAGCTCATTAAACAGGCGATACCGAACAGAAAAAGACAGGTTCTCATAAAGACAAAGCCCTACAGGCTGTACCTCAACCATTTTGCCAGAGCCTTGACTTCGGGGCCAGATGAAATTTACTCTAACCTGCCCTACAGGTTCATGCAGATGCCCGCACAGGTGGGGCAGATACGGTGACTGGTCTGCTCAGGGCAGTTATCTATGTGCTCAGGTATCCATAACCATTGGTTGTTTTGTTGGTTCTCTGTGCAGCGGCAGAAGCTGCATTGAATAACAAAACCGTCTTCATTTCTAAGCTATAAACCCCCTGATTGGTTGGTCTGATGCTCTTGCGGCATTAGAATGCTCAAGCTCAACGAGCGCAGTTTGCGGGGCAACTTTATAAATTAAATTCTACCCGGTCACCCCTGTTATCAAAACAGGGGTGCGTCAAAATCAGTTAAGAGGTGGGCCACCTCTACTCACTGGCAGATGACAACCGCACCCGCTATTACCTGGGTAAGAAGATTCCCCAGATGACTTATAAACTCATGGCCGATGGTAAAAAGCTC
>CAZHLC010000741.1:0-2684 GCA_964532545.1 uncultured Leptospiraceae bacterium
TTTAACTTCTGCCCGGCTGTATTGCCCGATGTGTTCTTTCTCGGCCTTTGCCAGGGCAACATTATCATTTAAGGCAATGGGTACCATGATGATCAGCCAGAAAAACATAGAGCCGCCCACGGCAAGAAACAGCACGGCTTTGTTCATTTGTGAAAATGAATTATAAAAAACAGTGTAGCTCATGTAGCCAATGGCTGCCAGAACAAACACGAATAGAATTTTCTGCCAGAGTTGATAGCGCAGATATTTTTTGTCGAGCTCGACAGCACTTATTGATGGGGGGTCGTGCTTAGACATGAATAAATCTGCCCGCTACAATGACGGGGTCAATAAAATAATCGTTTATATACGAAGATCATGGTTTTCTACTTACCCTGTGAGCCTGATTTAGAAAAAAGTCATGGCAGGTGCTGAAATCTCTTTTTTATATTCTTTTGCTGGGTTCTTGTTTGCAGTTATCGGCCCAGAGCGTGCAGCTGGGTAAGGGCTCGAAAGAGTTCAAGGTCGGGCCTCAGCTGCAGTACTTTGCCGATGCAGGGGCGACGAAAACCATCGCTGATGTGCTCAAGCAGACTGATTGGCAGCAATCAAACACAGAGTTTTTGAGCTTCGGTTTTACTGACGCTGCCTACTGGTTGAAAGTTGAAATCAGTAACAACTCAGAGGCGGGCAAGTTCATTCTCGAATTCTGGAATCCGCAACTTGACAGCATTCAGATCTACCAGAAGAGCCGTGATTTTAAAAGCCCTGTTGAGTTGGGCGATCTGCAACCTTTCAGGGCGCGGGCTATCGATAACAAATTCCTGGCCGCCGAACTTGAAATACAGCAGCGAGAAACTCTGTTCATTCGGCTGAAAACCACCAGCTCAATGCTGTTTGCCCTTTCACTTTATGAACCCAGAGAGTTCTATGCAAAAATTCAGAGCGAAGAACTCTTATTGGGCATTTACACGGGTTTTCTCATCGTTGTTTTTCTATATAATCTTTATCTACTTTTCACTTTTCGCGAACGGGCCTATGCCTATTACCTGGGTTATCTTGCAGGTCTCTTCTTTCTGCAGTTCTGGTTGAATGGCCTTGATGCCCAGCATCTATGGCAAGACTCTGTGATCTGGCGTAATCTTAACGGGCCCATCTTTGGCCTGTTTATGGGTTTTTTCGCCCTGAAATTTGCTGATAGGCTCTTGCAGATAAATGAGAATAAACCTCTGCTATCAAAAGCGGTTAACGCCATTGCCTACCTGTTTGCCCTGGCTGGGTTCAGCCTGTTGATTATTTTTCTGTACTCAAGCACCCAGCAAACATTCGAACCGACGGTTATATTCGAGTCGGCTGGTACTGCACTGCTCGTGGTGCTTTCTCTGACTTCAATAACTATTGGTATTATCTTTTACCGAAAAAATAACACGGTGAGTCTGTTTTATTTAACCGCCTGGTCATTTCTGATTGCCGGAACTCTTGTTCTTACCCTCGTTCTGTTTCATCAGATACCAGCTAATATTTTCACTATTTATGCACCTATCTTTGGGTCGGCCATTGAAATATTACTGCTATCATTTGCCCTGCATCAAGCAAAGATCATTGAGCGCACCACCACGCTTGAGCAAGCAGTTGAAAAGAGCCGTGCGGCCAACCGGGCAAAAAATGTTTTTCTGGCGAATATGAGTCACGAGATTCGAACGCCCCTCAATGCCATTCTTGGTATGACTGACCTGCTTGATTCAAACCCTTCAGCCGAAGAACAGAAAAAATATACCTCGATTATTAAACGCTCTGGCTCTACCCTGTTGAACCTGATTAATGATATTCTTGATCTTTCAAAGGCAGAGGCTGGTGAAGTTAAGCTGCAGATACGCCCCTTTGATCTCTACCAGGCGGTGAGCGCTGGTCTTGAACCCCTGGTGGCATCGGCTGAAGCCCGGGGCCTGCAGCTTGAAATCGTATTTCAGCCCCCTGGTGCGCAACCAGTTCTTGGCGATGAGGTCAAGCTGCAGCAGGTACTGGTAAATCTGGTAAACAATGCTATTAAGTTCACTGACCAGGGCAGAGTGCTGGTCGAAGTCGAGCAGGGTAAGGCCGTGACAGACAAGTATACAACTTTTCTGTTCAGGGTTACAGATACGGGCATAGGCCTTTCAGATGATGATATTTCGATAATTTTTGAAAAGTTTACCCAGGTCGACAGTTCGAGCACTCGCAGGTTTTCGGGTACGGGGCTGGGGCTTAGTATATCGAGGGCGCTGGTGGCCGCCATGGGTGGTCAGCTGCAGGCCAAGAGCCGCTCGGGCCAGGGCAGCGTCTTCTGGTTTAAGCTGCTGCTAGAGCCTGCAGAAGAGATTGCGGCCAGTGCACCTTCTGAATTGTCGGCCCAGCAGAATCTTTTTATCTATGCAACCAGTCATGGGGCTGTTAAAGTTTTACTGGCCGAAGATAATCTCGATAACCAGCTTTTAATTCAGGCCTTCTTAAAGGGGTTACCCATTGAGCTGCACATTGCAGAAAATGGTCGCAGAGCAGTTGAGCTTTTTAACCAGCATAGCTTTGATCTTATTCTGATGGATATGCAGATGCCTGAAGTTGATGGTTACGAAGCCACCCGCAGAATTCGCCTGCTTGCAGGGGGCAGCCTGCCCATCGTGGCTCTCACCGCTGAAGCCTCACCTGAGCTGGTTGAAAAAATATTA
>CAZHLC010000742.1:0-2684 GCA_964532545.1 uncultured Leptospiraceae bacterium
CGCAGGGCAATGAAAAACAGAGTGAAGGCCACCAAACTGGTAACCAGACCGCCAAGAGCGTAGGGGGTCTGGTGCCAGAAGTATTCCCAGGCTTCTGGCTTTAAAGAAATAAAGGGGTAGGGTTTAGCACTCTGCAGATACATTGGGCTTTAGAAGCGCAGCGTTACTGCAGCCCCGCGGCCCCAGTAAGCAAAAGAAACATCATAAGTGGGTACGCTGTTTGCGCCCAGATAATTACCCTTGTATTCGTTGTAGGCCTTGATTGAGCCCCTTGACTGGGTATAGATCTTATATTCGCCCACTGCAGTACCCAACACAAACCGGGCTGCAGCAAACCCCGGTCTATCAAGATATAACCATTCAACCCCAGCCGCGGTAAGGTTTACTAGAAAAGTTAAAGTATGGGTTACCCAACCGGTGCCATAACGTTGTCTGAAGGCAGCCTGATCGAGAAGCTTTTCAGCCCTTGCCAGCTTTCTCTGTTTTTCTTCGGCAGTGTCAGCGGGCATCTCAGCCAGCTCGCTACCGGCATACATTGAGGTGGGGCGGAACAAAACAAGATTGCTAAGGGCGAGGGTAGATACGCTCATATTGATCAGGTTTGGGTCTCTGTTTTCATTATCTTCGGGTAGAACCGCATAGAGTGTGGCAGAGCTGACAAAGACTGTCGACATAAAGGCAAACCAGCCCCAGAACCAGGTCTTTTCGGTTTCACGTTCTGATTTGAAATGTTTTTCAATATAGCTGATTCTGGCATCGATATCGGCCTGATTCTGGGCCTGAATATTCGAAAAGCTGATGCCAAGTAAAAGAAGAAAGGTGATAATCTTGATTGTTCGGTTTGCCATAATAACATCTGGTAAGCAAAGGCGCGGGTGTCAAGAACTGCGTTCTCACCCGGTAATTTGGTTGCCTGCCTAAGCAGAGATTTTATCAGAGAATCGTGAAAACATTCGGCTGGTTTTTGGGGGGAACCATTCCTCTGGCAATAGTCACGCTGCTTTCGATACCCTATCTGGCCGATCGGGTGGCCAATCGAACTTTTTTGCAGAGCAGCAAGGTTGCAGCTGAACCCCAGAGCTTTCATGATTCGCTCACTGTCATTGATCTGCATTCAGATACCATGCTGTGGCCCCGCGATCTGCTGAAAAAAAACAATCATGGCCATGTTGATCTGCCCCGCCTGCAGGCGGGCAACGTTTCGATTCAGGCCATGACCATGGTCTCTCAGGTTCCACCTTTTTTAAACCCCTATATGACGCCGGCCCTTGGTGATTTGATCACACCCCTTGCTATTGGTTCACGCTGGCCCTTTTCGGCCTGGTTTGACCTTGGGGGCCGTCTGCTGCACCAGATCGGTAAACTGAAAGAATTTGAAAAAAAATCAAACGGAACTTTTACTATAATTACAAACCGGGTTGAACTTGAACGGTTTCTGCTAGCCAGGGCCCAGAACAAAAAGCTGGTGGGCACCTTTCTGGGTATTGAGGGGGCCATGGCCCTTGAAAACAATATACCATTTCTTGATACCCTTTATGAGCGGGGCCTGCGCATGCTGGCCTTTACTCATTTTCATGATACCATTTTCGCGGGCTCAGCCCATGGTACGAAAAAAGGCGGGCTTTCTATGGCTGGCCGGCAGCTGCTTGAAAAAATTAAAAAGAAAAACATGATAATAGACCTGGCTCATGTTTCTGAAGCTGCCACTCTTGATACCCTTGCCCTTGTCGACCGCCCGGTACTTATTTCTCATACCGGGGTGCGGGGTACCTGTGACACCCAGCGCAATATCAGTGACCGGGTGATTCGGGGTGTGGCAGCCAACCGTGGTGTGATTGGTGTGGGGTTTTTTCCTCTTGCGATCTGCGGTGATCAGGTAAAGCAAGTTATAGATGCCATGGTATACATCAAAAAGCTCGTGGGCTCAGATTATATTGCCCTTGGGTCTGACTACGATGGTTCAGTACCGGCCGTAGTGAGCAGCGACCAGATGGCTGAAATCACCACGGCCCTGCTGGCCACCAACAGGTTTTCAAAAGATGAAATCAAAAAAATCATGGGCGGCAATGCCCTGCGGGTCATGCGGGCCAACCTGTAAATGCTGAACGCCTTTCTGTTTTTTTTGCATTTTTCAGTAGCCTTTGCAGTGGTGCTGGCTGCGGGGCAGCTGACCATACGTTTTCGCCAGCCCCGAAACTATCTGCTCTTTGCCATCTATCTCTGCCTGGCATCGCTTGAGTTCTTCTTTCTCTATGTACTCACCGATTCATATTTGAGCTGGCCCCATTTGTTTCGTATTCACACACCGTTTACTTTTGCCCTCGGGCCACTTCTATACCTTTTTTTCAGAGTCATATTGACTGAAGAAGGGGGGCTGCAGCGACGCGATCTTCTGCATTTTATTCCCGTTGTGGTTGCAATGATTGTGCTTACACCATTTTATCTTCAGAGTGCTGAAGCGAAAAAGCAGGCCGCCATTTCGGTGGTGCAATTGCACCAGCCTGGCTGGGCTGATTTTTTTGCATTTAGTTCAAATGTGATTGTTCTGATCTACCTGGGGGTGGTGGCGTTGCACTTTGCCCCCCTGTGGCGCCTTGAAAATCTCAGCAAAGATGTAAACGGGCGGCTGTTTTTCTTTCTGCTCATCGTGGCGGTAGCCATTGCTGGCCTTGGGGTAATTGTTG
>CAZHLC010000743.1:0-2683 GCA_964532545.1 uncultured Leptospiraceae bacterium
ATACCGAGATAATTTTGCCGAGAACTCTTTTAGCAAATTATTCTACGCCGGCCAGCAGCGCACCATACTCAAATATTTTTTCAGCGAAAAGAAAAATGATTTCGGGCTGCTCTTGCCTGCCAGTAAACCCATGCGGGCTGCAACTCTAACCGGCCAATACAAAGTAAACAATTATGAAGGTGTACCGGCTCAGTTAGCCTTGAAGGCGGGCCGCAAATATGAAATGATTGTGAATCACTGCCAGGGTATGTTCACCTACCGGGGTAGTTTTGAGATTGTTAATGACCGTTTACGTATTAGAATTAAGCAGCCGCCACCAGGCTTAAACACAACTATTGAATTTGAAAGGCAGGCTGATAGCAGTTTGATCAGCCTCAATTATCTGGCCTGTAACCCTGAGGTGGGTTCGAAGTTCGTTAAAAACTAGCTCTTCAAACCAACCTTGGCCTGCTTCATCATGGTATACTCAAGCTTGTGAGTTTTTACCAGCTTCATGCCGGCCTTGGTGCGAATATAGAATTTCATTTCGGTAAGACGACCGCGGTTATCATATTTATAGGTAATACGTTTTGAACCGGTTTCATCGGCGATCAGGCGGGCGCGCAGCAGGCCGCCCTTGTACTGGTGGTAGATGATGCCCACCTGTTCGTTTTTGCCAGTGAGCAGTACCTGTTGTTTGTTACCGCTCTCTTGATCGTTTTTATAGTAGAAGTGTTCGGTCAGGCCCTTGCCGATATAGCGGCTGCCTGATTGCAGGTGGCCTTTGTTGTAGCTGAAGCTCCACCGTAGTTCTTCTTTACCACCCTGGTTCAGCACTTTATAGCCTGTAATATGGCCGCGGGCGTTTACTTCATAGTTGATCGTTTCAACTTCGGTGCCAGCTGAGTTAAAAAGCCTTTCAGCTTTGATACCCTTATTGCTGTATTCGAAACTGTTGCGGCCATCGGCCTTGCCATTGCTGGTAAACTGAGCCAAGATCAGCTGGTTCTTTTTGTTATACTTGTAATTGGCCCGGGCAATAACCCGGCCACTGTGGTTTTTTACGATTTCAGAAGTAGGGCCTTTGAAGGGTACCTGAGCCTGCTTGAACATTCCCAGGTGATCAAATTTTTCGGGGCCCGCCCAAATTCCCAATTGAAGAGTTAAAAACGGTATTATGTATTTTGCTGCTTTCACCCTGTAAATGTCGGCAAAAACAGCTTTTTTCGGGCAAAGAATTTATTTCTTAATACGCTCTTTAACCGGGCGGCCGCTGGCCTTACCCAGAATATCGATATATTTAACAGTGGGCAGCATCAGGCCCTCTACGGCAAAAACATAGATTTTCGAAAGAATGGCCTGATTCTTGTTAATCGAGGTAGAGGCCTTCGCCAGGCACTTGCCGTTTTTCTTCTCAAAAGAAACGGTAACCTTCTTTTTTGGCAGGGCCTGCATGGTCATTTTAATCTGGTTTTTTACTACTTTCTGGCTTTTGATGCCATAGGCTTTACGCTCAAAATATCCTACAGATTCGGTGACCCTGGGGCCCTTTTCAAGCATACGCCAATAGGCATAGATCGGCTTTTTGCCCTTAGGCAGGCAGTTCGCGTCGAGGCGAACCGCATATTGTACCCGATTGCGGTTTTTGTTACGTTCAATATAAAAGAGGCTTCGCGATTGCGAAAAAAGCGGGGCGGTAAAGAGTGCCACCATAGTTATGCTTAGTATTGATTTCACAAACCCTAATATAACCGTTGGGCCCATTTTGCGACCCAAAAAAGTGATTTTTACCCCCTAGCCGCAGGTTGTTTTCCAAGACCTGCTTAATAGACAGAACAGTCTGTTTTATAGTTGACCTTTTATGTAAAAGCGGGCAGGGTGCTGTATGTTCTTAAATCCATATATTAATCAAGAAGAAGAGGCCTTTTACGACAACGTTCGTAAGTTTGCCCGAGAGAAGGTTTTTCCCACGGTTGAAGAGCGCGATGCCAACGCCACGTGGGATGATAACCTCTGGCAAGAGATGGGCCAGCTGGGGCTGCACGGCATTGCAGTGCCTGAAGAATATGGCGGCCAGGGGGCAACCTGCCTGCAGTGCTGCCATGCTTCTGAGGCCTTCAACTCTGGTTCGGCCGATGGTGGCCTGGGCCTGGCCTGGGGGGCTCATACGATTATTGGTACATTGCCCATTGTATTCTTTGGCAATGACGAGCAGAAGCAGAAGTACCTGCCTAAACTCGCTACCGGAGAATGGATCGCCGGCCTCGGTTTAACCGAACCTGGTTCTGGTTCTGATGCGGCCGGCATGGCTACCTTTGCTAAAAAGAATGGTTCGGGCTACATTATGAACGGCAGTAAGATGTTCATAACCAATGGCCCCATTGGCCAGGTGTTTGTGGTTATGGCCCGCACCGCCGAGAAAAAATCAAGGGGCCCCATGGGCATCTCTGCCTTTATTGTTGAAAAAGATTACCCCGGCTTTTCAGTGAGCAAGGTACTACGCAAGCTGGGCCACCATACCTCGACCACCGCCGAGTTATCATTTGATGATATGCAGATGCCTGAAGAAGCACTGCTTGGCCCCCTGAACAGTGGTTTCATGCGCATCGGCCGCTCGACTCTAGAGTGGGAGCGTACAGTCTTAATTGCGGCCCTGGTTGGTGGCAATGAGTTCTCGCTTGATACCTCAATGCGCTATGCCCTT
>CAZHLC010000744.1:0-2674 GCA_964532545.1 uncultured Leptospiraceae bacterium
CACTTCTTCGCTGCGTTCACGAATCAGTTGATTCATATAGAAGCTTAACAGCGGTGTCTGTGAAATGATTTTGTGAATATCATCGCGCCTGATCTCAAGAATGGTAGACTTGTCGACCGCCTTGACCCTTGCATTGCGCACCTTGTCGGCCAGGGCCCCATACTCTCCAAAGGGTGCGCCCGGTTTAAGTTCGCCGATTTTCAGATCGCCCTGGGTAACTTCAAACTGGCCATCGATAACAATGTAAAACTCGCTTTCTTGATCACCCTGTTCAATCACTACTTCGCCGTCTTCAATTTCGCGCAGGGTACCAGAGCGCACAATGCGGTCATTCACATAGTCAGGAAATGTCGAGAACGGATAATTCTTTTCAAGCTCGGCCCGCAGCAGCCACAGATTCTTGATACGGCCAATACGTTTTTCATCAACCAGAAAATCATAAAAGAGGTCTTCATCGATGGCACAGAGAGTCACAGGTGTTTTGGCTACAATTGAGGCGCTGCGAATTTTATCGCGGTTCACGATGGCCATTTCACCGATAAACTCGCCGGCCTGCTTGATGGCTTTTTCAGAGAGCTGCTCACCGTCATGATACATGATTGAACATTTGCCTGAGAGAATAATATAAATAATGCCCCGGCTTACTTCACCCTGCTTGATGATAATGTCACCTGCGTTGAACATATCAATGTGAAAACTGCTCATCAGGGCGGTCGTCCATTGATGTGAGACGTGCTCAAAGTTCTTCTGCAGAATCTGCATGGCCTTCATGATGTACGAATCTTTTTCACCGGCATCGATATTATACTTTTTGCCGGCGCGGGCCAGTGAGAATGTGGTATCGAACTCTTTGGGCAGCTGGTCGAGGTGCATGAACACAATTCGTTTCGCCTGTGATTTCAAAGCGTCAATGGGGTCACCGTGCAGAATGCCCTGGCCACCGTCGGCAAACAGAATATCATAACGATCAGTATAGAGTTTACGCAGATGATCAAATTTGTCAGCAGGCACCGTGCCTGCCTCAACCATTTCTTCAATGTCTTTAAATGACTTGTTATCACCCACAAACACCATTGAATGGGTTTTGCCCCCAGACTTCATCGAGAAGGTGGCACCAATGGTAGGTATCGAGTGCACTGTGTAATGGGGTACAATTGACAGACCGTAGAACTTGTTCTCTTCATAGGGGTGCATTTCTACAAAGTTAAAGTAGTGGTAGAATTCTTCAATGGGTTGCAGGGTCTGCAACGAGAGTTTTTTCAGCGCCATCCAGTAGATTTCGCGGGTGGCCAGAAAATTTATTTTATCTGAAAACTCAAGCAGGGGAAATATATTGCAGTGATCATCATGAATGTGGGTCAAATAGATTGACTTCACTTCTTGTTTTGAGATACCCCGGGCATTAAGCGAGTGCTCAAGGTAGGGTACGCAGTCGACCAGCATATAGTCTGAGTTGTAATTGAGAATGATACCCGAGCAGGGTTTGTCTGCAATAAAACCCGAGGCGCCCCCTAGAATATCAACCCCGAATTTTGAGGGCAGCAGGGGTACGAAGTTATTACGCAGATCATAGGGCGGAACCTGAGGCTCGTCGAAGTTGATGTCGACTCTGGTCTCGTTTACCAGGTATTTGTTGATACCAATGTGTTTGATCACCGCACCGGGTATTTCACAGATGCCCTTCTGAAAGGGTACAAACTCAACAAAGTCATCGATTCTGTATTCTTTACCCTCTTTATTCTTGAGAGCCATCTGCCTTGATTCTTTGTAGAGCTGTTTAAAAACCGCATTGTTGCCAATCTCAGAATACTCTTGCAGAGTCGGGCCCAGCAGTGCCAGGCGCAGCAGCTCGCGGTTGGCCCTCAGGTGCTTTTTACTGCCAATGATCTTCAGCTTCTCGCCCTTGAAGAAATTTCCCATTACGAAAAGAAAATAATAGAGCGGAAATTCAGTACAGTTCTGCAGATTACCGAATTTGTGGGTAATATCGGGCAATACGATATACTGGGGAAACTCATGGCCCCCCATCATGATGTTCTTGATAATCTCGGGGGGTACCCCGAAGAGCAGGGCTACATTTTCATTCTGGGCAATTTTCGAGCCTGGTACTAAATCTATAATATCCACAGTTCATAATCGGAACTATACTGACTGGTGTAAAATCAAAATCTTTGCGCAATTGCCTTTGATATCAACCGTACTTCTACCCATAAAATATCCCCATAGTATTGTTTATTTTGTATGTATGAAACCAGAGATTGTTGAGATCGGCCCAGCTAATATCGCAGAATACCCCGCAGCCTGTTTTATGAACCCCAAAGACCCAGGTTATCTGGCCAAGGTTGAATGGCTGAAAAAACGTTTCAAAGAGGGTATGAAGATCAAGCAGCTCTATGCTGATAAGAAGAAGAAAGCAAATGCATTTATTGAATATATTCCTGGTGAATATGCGACCCGGGCGGTTGATGCCAGAGACTACCTGTTTGTTCACTGCATCTGGGTAACCCCGAATAAAGAGAAGAAGAAAGGTTATGCTTCGCTGCTGCTCGATGAGTGTGTCGCTGAAGCAAAGAAGGCAAAAAAGCTGGGGGTTGCGGCCATAACCAGCGAAGGTTCATTTATGGCCGGGCGCTCTCTGTTTGAGAAAAATGGCTTTAAGCTGGTCGATGAAGCT
>CAZHLC010000745.1:0-2672 GCA_964532545.1 uncultured Leptospiraceae bacterium
TGGCATCGGCATTTCTACGGGGCAGGTCTTTGCCGGTAACATTGGTTCGGTCAGAAGAATGGAATACACCGTGCTGGGTGACCCAGTTAACCTGGCGGCCAGGCTTGAGTCAATGACCAAAAAAGCCGGGGTCGATATTCTGATCGACGGTAACACCCGTTCAAAACTGGGTAACCTCATTAAAGTGAAAAGAGTGAAAACTGATTCTGTAAGAGGTAAGAATCAGGCTGTTGAGATCTTCTATTTAGAGAGTGTAAACGGGTAAAATAAGGCTTGACAATCGACTTATCTGTAGATGGTCTTTGGTCTTAAGGTTGTGTGTGTAAAAAACCGATGATAGTAGTGGGTGATTGAATTTACCAGTAGGAAGTATTATGAAAGTTCTAATAGTCGATGATTCAAGCATAATGCGCAAGGCCATTGAGAAGTACCTTGGCACTATGGATGTTGAAATTGTTGGTACTGCAGGTGACGGCAAGGCGGCCCTTGAGGTTTTTCAGCAGACACAGCCAGACGTTGTTACTCTAGACATTACTATGCCTGAAATGGATGGTTTAACCTGTCTTGAAGAAATGCTTAAAATTAAGTCTGATGTGAAGGTGCTGGTGGTATCAGCACTGAAAGATGAGTCAACTGCCTTAGAAGCCATTAATAAAGGGGCAAAAGGTTTTCTTGGTAAGCCTTTCAATGCAGATACTCTTGGCGAAGCTTTTAACGAATTGCTGGAGAACTAATCGGTGAACCCCGATGATCTTCAGGTATTTATTAAAGAAGTAACCACTTACTTTAACGAAGTAACCGGCGAAGCTGCCCAGCTTGACGTTCCCTATAACAAGGGTGAAGAAACTCTGCTACTCGATTACACCGGGTTTATTGGTATCTCGGGCAGCCGCAAAGGTGGTCTGTACATTACCTGCACCCATGACATGCTTAAAGAACTCACCAGTATCATCATGCAGGGTGAAGAAGTTGATGACGAAACCATATTAGATATGATCGGTGAAATCGCCAATACCATATCTGGTAACGCTCGAACTACCTTTGGCAAAAATTTTATGATTTCAGTACCCAGCATTTTTCAGGGGCAACCAGAAGATTTCAGAATCGTACTTAAGTCTCCGGTGATCGCCATACCGATTAACTGGAAGTCTCACAAGTCGTTCTTAGTACTTGGTCTAGAGTGAGATGTCGGCAATCCAGCAAGCCCTGAGCAAAGAACTTATTGTTTTTCCTTTTAAAGTTTTTGTTATCTGTGCAGATTATGACAAAGACCTTTCTGTAAAAGAAGCTGAAGCCTTTCAAAAAAAATTGCGGCGCAGCAGCTGGGCTAAAAGTACCCTGTTGCGCGAGTCTCTGGCTGAAACCGCCAGCCAATATGCACAACTATGGAAGCAATATGTGAAAGGTAAGCTTAAAACAGATACCGCTTCACTGAAGAGCGACCTCAAGGCCATCTCGGCAGAGTTGGGCGCTGAACGTTTCAGTGGGTTGCAGAATGATCTCATTGCCCTGGCCATGCAGTTGGGTCGCTTTCGTAAGAAAGATGTGGCCAGCCTGGGAGAACGTCTGATTGAAATTATTAATGACCCAGAAGGCACAGTAAACCTCGGCGATGATTCAGAAGTTGTTGAAGAAGCTGAACCGCTGAGCCAGACTGAAGAAATCTATAAACACAAAGACCAGGCAGCACCAACCAAAGAAGAGGCTAAACAACCCGAAGCAGAGAAAAAGCCTGATACCCAGAAACCAGTGGCCAGCCCAGCCCCGGCCAAGGCGTCACCGGCCCCACAAAAGATCGAAATTGCTGAGAAAGCGAAGCCCCAGGCTCAGGCCCAGCCGAAAAAGAACGGCGGTCAGGCCTTAAATACGTTTAATGTAAAAGATGTTATGCCCATGGCAGATGTCGATCTGGCTTCTGCAAAAATCTGGAGTAAGGGCAAGGTCGACCTCAAAGTCATTGATATTATCGAAGAAACTCATGATGTAAAAACCTTCAGGTTTGTGTCAATGCCCCCGGTGTTTTTCAATTTTCAGCCGGGTCAATTTATTACCCTTGAGCTTGAGATTGAGGGCCGCCGGGTATTGCGCTCTTATACCATCTCATCAGCCCCATCTCGCTCTCACACTCTTGAGATTACTGTTAAGAGAGTTGAGGGCGGTCTTGTTTCAAACTGGTTAAATGATAACCTGAAAATTGGCGATACCCTCAAGGCACGCGGGCCCAATGGCAAATTCACCTGCGCCCGCAACTTTGCTGATAAGTATCTTTTTCTATCTGGCGGGTCAGGGGTTACCCCCATGATGTCTATGGTGCGATGGATGTTTGACACCGGCAGCAAATGCGATGTGGTGTTTTTTCATAACGCCCATTCGAGCGAAGATATTATCTTTGATAAAGAACTGGAATACTATCAGTTGTCACAGCCTAACTTCAAACTGTTTGTTTCAGTAACCAAGCAGCCCGATGACAAACCCTGGGGCGGGCTTACTGGTCGCATCACTCTTGAAATGATTGAGAAGATAGCACCTGATTTCAGGCAGCGGCGGGTTTTTGTCTGTGGGCCCGGTGGCTTTATGGCCAAGGTTAAAGAGATCTTGACCATGTGCGATTTTGACGTCGAAAATCAATATCATCAAGAAAGTTTCGGGGCTGCCAAGAAGCCCGCAAAGTC
>CAZHLC010000746.1:0-2670 GCA_964532545.1 uncultured Leptospiraceae bacterium
ATGCAAAACAGCGCCAAGGCAGGTATTAACCCTGTTACTCTGCTGGCGCCCCCCAAAAAGCTGGGGGTAAAAAACCCCCCTCTTAAATTTGAGCCTGGTCAGCGCCCTTATCGGCTGCGCATTACCGCCTATCTAGGTACGGGTGGTTTTTACAACCACCCGAGAGTAGAAGACAGGCTCACCTATGCCAGCAGTACCATCGACTATTTAATGGGGGGTAGCTTCTCTCTTTTTGCCAAGGCTCAGGTACCTATTACATCGGTGACCATTATGCGCCACCGCACCACCACCCTGGCGGCAGGCTCAAACATTCACTTTCTCAGATTCGGCAGCCTGGGCCTCTATCTGGGCGGGGCCCTGGGCTATACCATAATTGATATTGAACAACGACCCGCCGAAGCCATGGTGCTACCCCTGGTGCAAATTGGGGCCCATTATGATCTCGAAGTTTTTCACTATTCAATCGAATATGTGGCCCAGGCCGGCGGCTATGAGAACATCGATCTCAGCCAGGGCATTGTTCACTTTGGCCTGGGTGTGCGGCTTTGATCTTTGATTTGACCATTAAATTTGCATTGACGCCGCAACCTTCAACGACCCTGCATAGAAAATGCTTATGCGCGTTTTAATGTTTGTGGCGGTAATAAGCTGTCTTCATTTCAAATTCGATTTGAATCTATACAAGTCACCTGAGAATCTCAAGAAACAGATTAAGGGCATCAGTAAAACCAGCCCTGTTACAAGCGCGCAGGTCTCAAAGGCCTTCAAAAGCAATATTGCCATAGGCAAAGAAAAATGCGAAGCATTTTTTGAGTACCACGAGAATGAGATATTGAGTATTTATTTTTCGTGCAACCCAGATAGCCGAAAACCAATTCTCAAAAACTTAGAAAAACTGTTAGGTTCATACTCTGAACGTACCTCAACATTAAGAGGGCAAAAGTATAAAAAATATGAATGGCGGTCTGAGCATCAATCAGTCATATTAATCTGGGGCACTGGTCATACTGAGATTGTTATACGGTCACCCGCTCGTGTCAAGAAACTTGTACCCCGCTTTGGTGACAGCGACCAAAAATTAAAATCAAACCCACTCTTAACGTATGATAAAGTTACAGGCTCATATTTTCGCCTGGGAGTTTTTTTCGATCGCCTTACTATATTCAAATACAGGGTGCGCAAGGGCAATGGCCTGATTCTAAAAACTACCAATTTCGCTAACCTGAGAGAAAAAGATATTAAAGATCTCACCCAAAGCATTCGCAAATCGTTACCTAAGACCCAAATGGTCTGCACACAAAACGGTAGAAAAACAAAAATGAAACTGTCAAGTTGGCTTGTTGGTCATCAACATATTCTGGTTGAAGAAGAATACCATCGCGATAATAAGAACCGTCTATTCTACTGGGCTTCAGACGTCGACCGTGACCATCTTGATTTCGTCTATAAGAGGTTTTTTTTCAGTCAAAACTACTGTTCAGTCAAGGCTGCTTTTGCTGTTGAAGAAGTGCTTGAGAGAAAGACAATTAAGCTTACAGAGCGAAAAAAGCAGCTACGCATCAATAAAACCAACTTTCTGGGCCATTCATGCCGAGAAGTTTACCACTTCGACTTAAAGAAGTGGGCTGAAGTAGAAAAACTGCACAAAATCGTTGTTAGCTGCGAAAAGAGTGCCAACTACAACCGCAAAGCAATCGATGATTATTTTAGTAAACGTCTCACGAAGGCATATGGCCTGGGCATTTACCGCGATGCTCAAATGCAATTAATAAACTTCGAAGTTTCTGAAAAGAAAGACTCTTTCTCAGTTGTGATTGGGTTAAAGAAGAACCAAGGGCAGCAATAGGCTGGCTGCATTTGCAAATTAGTGCCTGAATTTATTTATTCTGCCTCATATTTAAGCTTGCTGAAATATTCGGGGCTTACCCCTGCCAGCCAATAAAAAGCAAATTGGGATAAGGAATCGGCTAAGCGTTTTAAGTATAGGCTCTGGGCCCCGCCAATCATATCGCCACAGGTACTGGCACCGCCCTCAGGGGCGACATCGCCATAGGCCTCTGGGAGCATTTTGATGAACCCACTGAGATCTATGGCCATAAAAATGGCAACTGGCTGGTGGGCCGTAAAAAAGACAGCTACATTGCTGTACTGCGCTCTGGTAAAGCCTGCGCTCAAATGGTCACCCCCGCAACTGGGGTGATAAAGGTCGCCAGATGTGGGCCGTAGTTGTGGGCAATAAAGCCATGCACGGCAGCTTCAGCAACTTCAAACTCATCATCGATGACGCCAGCATGAAAGAAAGCTTCAAGCATAAATAGCGCAAGTTTCGCAAGGTATACCATACCCGCGTCAAAGTTGACGGAAAATACATCAGCAACAACTGGTAGAATTTTATTTCACACGTTTAGCCGGGGTGGTAGCAAATGCTGCCCTGGTGTTTTCTCAGGCAATCTCTTTAGCCGACCAGCTCATCTTGCACAGCAGCTTCTGCAGACTCATATCGATCAGCTGATCTTGATCTTTAAGCTCTTGCCAGGCATCAAATAACTCAGCCAGCTCTTGAGGTACCACCGACTGCAGGTTTCGCAAAGACTTGGCATACTTGTCAATATACATGGCGCCGCAGAGTACAAAGTCAGTGTAGCGCTCATCAGACGAGTACTGTGGGGT
>CAZHLC010000747.1:0-2668 GCA_964532545.1 uncultured Leptospiraceae bacterium
CGCAAAGCCCCATGGATAATGCACCTGACGCGGTTGACTTCAAGCAGCTTGAGGGCCTGATTGTTGAAGCCTTCATGCGCACAGCCCCCAAACGGCTGCTGAAACAGTTTGAGGCCTGAAATACAATTGTATTAGAAGATCAGAGTTCCCCCCACTGCCCACTCGAACTGTGAATGATAGCCGGCCTTGATTTCAAAGTTGCGCATTACAATCACGCTGAGAAAGGCTGCCCACTCAAAACCCTCTTCTTGGTCATATTCAACGTGTAACTCGTTGTGTATGCGGTTGGTGAGTTCAATTTCTTTTCTCAGCCCCACCCGGTAGCCCGGTCGGTGATCGACCCATGCATAGCTTTCGATAAACAGGGGCAGCAGATAGTTGTATCCGACAAAGGCGCGGGCATATTGTTTTTCATCAACAATATCGCGGGTCGTAAAGACACCGAACATGGGTTGAAAGAAACGACTTACGTAGCGATCGTAAGATAGAATCACATCGAAGTCATCATCTTTCTGCCAGCCATTTTCAGAATTCAATTTAATCTGGTTGCGGGTATTGGCCAGATGAACCGCCCCTTCGCTCATGCTGTGGGTAAAAGTTCCCCTGGCCCAGAAATACCAGGGGTCTTTAAAAAGCAGCGGCCTGATGGCTGCCACATTGGCATCAAGGGTATCACCCTGGTAGCTCACCAGGCGAGACATGCCCCCCTTCATATGATAGAGAATGTGGCAGTGAAAGAACCAGTCTTTCTCTTCATTGGCATCAAACTCAATGACCTGGCGGCTCATGGGTGGCACATCAACCGTATGCTTCAGGGGCGAAAGTTCACCATGCTGGTTTACCACCCTGAAATAATGACCATGCAGATGTATGGGGTGATGCATCATGGTTTCGTTTACCAGAATGAATCTTACATTTTCACCCCGTTTCACCAGAATTTTATCTTCTTCATTGATGGTTTTGTTGTTAAAAGACCAGATATAGCGCTGCATATCACCGGTAAGCCTCAGCTTAACCTCACGCCATTTCTGTTTGGCTGGCAGCAGGGTTGAGGCCAGGGCCTTCATCTGTTTATAGGGTGCTAGCGGCCTGGCCGTTGCCGCCATAGAGTGCACCTGGTGCATCTTATGCATTTCGTGCATTTTGTGTTTTTCATGACCTTTGTGGGCATTGTGGTCACCCATCTGGTGATGATCGTCATGGTTCATCACATAGAGATTGGGCCGGGGTATATCGGGGGCCCAGTGCTTCATCTTACCTTTATTAAAAAAGACTGAAGCATGCCCCGAGCCATCTTGTGCTGTGGCCCGAAACTCGGTGCTGTGGCCCTCTTTAACATCGACAACAATATCATAGGTCTCAGCCACAGCAACCAGCAGGCGGGTGGTTTGAAAGGGTTGAATGTCGAGCCCGTCGGTGGCCACTACAGTAAAGGGCAACCCACCGAACTGTACGTAGAAATAGGTGCTGGCCCCGGCATTCACCAGGCGCAGGCGCACCTTGCCCGCAGGTGCAGTTATGGTCTGTTTGCTTTTACCGTTAATCAAGAAACGATCATAGGCTACGTCTGCGATATCCATGGGGGGCATGCGCTTCCACCAGTTCGATAGATAATCAAGGGTATGCCCTCTGCTGACAGCCCCCCAGAGGTTGGTCAAGGTGCCCCGCTGAACTGCATAGTAATGATTACCACTTTTTAAGGTGCGCAGAATTTCATGGGGGTTCTTATCAGACCAGTCTGACAGTACCAGCATCTGCTCGGGCATCTGGGCCGGGCCCTCTTTGGGGTGAATAACAATTGAACCATATACACCCCGCTGCTCTTGCAGGCCGGTGTGTGAATGGTACCAGTAGGTGCCACTCTGCCTTAGAGGTATACGAAAGGTATAGGTTTCACCCGGCGCAATGGGGGGTGAGGTAACAAAAGGGGCCCCATCTTCGCGGTTTGGCACCAGCAGACCATGCCAGTGCATCGAAGTGGGCATCTTCATTTTGTTGGTAACGTTGATTACGGCTACTTCACCCTCTTTAAAGATCAGCTTTGGCCCGGGTATGCTGCCGTTGATACTCATGGCCTGCACCTTCTTGCCGGTCAAATTAACCTGCTGGTAGTTAACCACCAGATTGTATGGGTTGGCTGAAATCAGGTTTGGCGCAAGGCCTGCAAAAAATAAAATACGGTATAATAACAAGAGAAATCTCCTTCATTGAAGCGAACTAAATGATAAGTTTTGAAAGAGATTTTTAAAGCAGAAGACGCTGCAGGTGCAGCAGGTCGATACCGGGGGGTGGCCGCGGGTTCAGCTTATGGGGCTGCCCCATGATTCTTCTACCTACAGTCTGGGTAGCCGGTTGGTTTACGATAATGAGATCAAGATTTTGCCCCTGCAGGGCCAGCAAATCAGTACTTTTCTCGAGGCAATTACAGATTTCACCCCGGTCGTGGTGCGCTGTTTTGGTCGCTTCGTGGCAGTGCTGTTCTGTTTTTTTGGGGGTGCAGTGGTTACAGAGGGCGTGGCTGCTGAAAAACAGGCCAAGGGTGAAGAAGCTAATAAGGCAACCCGCCAGTGTTCTACTCACCCGGTAAATATAGTATTTGTGGCTCTAATGAACAAAAAAAACCCCGGCAACGGTACCGGGGTTTGAGCTCGTTTTCTTGAGAATTTCT
>CAZHLC010000748.1:0-2664 GCA_964532545.1 uncultured Leptospiraceae bacterium
CCAAAATGCCCCGCAGCACAGTTCGCATTGGCAAAGAGCTCACCCCCACCGGGCACTATGTGAATGCCTTTGTTGACTTTGCGGCCCGCGGCCCAGGTAAGATTCTCTGGGCCTTTGGTGATTATACCATCTATCATCTCTATGCCAAAGAAAAAGAGTTAAGCACTGGCCTGTTACGCCTCGGCAATAATCTTTATATAAACGACCGCACGGTAAAGAAGCCGGTGCCCCTGCGCCTGAAGAGTACCATGCCCGGTAGTTTTGAGGTCTGCGGTGGTTCGCTTAAACCCCAGACCCCGGCTCAAATTCTGCAGGGCCTGCCGAAATGGTAATAAATAATAAATTGAGGATGTAAAAACATGGATCAACAACAACAGAGCGAGTATACCCAGTACTATGAAGCCCGCATGAAAAAATATGAGGGCAACCCCATGTACGCCAACTCATACCAGACAGAAAAAGCCCTCTATGAATTGATGCGCGATGCCAAAAGCAAAGAAGAGTATCAAGAGAAGTTCTTCGGTGAAAAACTTAATATTAAAAATGCCATCGCCCTGGTGAAAGACCGTGAAACTGCCAGGCTCAATCACCTGAAAGAGATAAAAGAAGATATCAGAGCCAAAGGCCCTGAATCTATTCTGGCCGAGGCTGATGGTTTCGAAAACGAACATGATCTCACCACCCGCTGCAACGAATTGAACCAGAAGAACTCAGTAGAAATCAGCGTTGATGGTCTGGTCGATCATTTCTACAGCGACTTTCTTGCGCTTGAGCATATTGAAGTCGCCATGAAAGCTGAGGTGCCTGACCGGTGGAAGCAAGAACAGCAAGACTACATTAAATCTGAAATTGAAGAAGGTAAAAAAGACTGGCAAGAGCGGGTTCTGCCCAATGCCCACCAGTGGCAAGAAGGGTGGACCCTTAACTATGATTTAATATGGCAAGAGCGTCACCGCAGAAAGATTCCGATTCCTGATGAATCAATCAAACGCCGCATCGAAGAACATAAAAAATACCGGGGGTTAAGCTGATGCCGGTTGATGCCTCTATGGTCGATGCCATTCTTGGTACATTTCGCACCATGTCACAAGAGCTCAAAGATAAGGGTATCGATACGCCCGATGCGAAAGCCGCTCATGATGTGCTGCAAAAGATGGAAGATTTAGCACAAGAAATGGATGATATGACCGCCTACAGCACCAAGCTGGGGGTTGATGGTCTCTTCACCGACTTCAGCAATGCCTATGGCAAGGCCCTGGCAGCCGGCGCTGCAGAAAGTTCATCAGGCGATCAGTCAGATGATCAACTTATGGCCACGACCCTGAAAGCCTATGAAGACGCCCTCAATACTCTGAAAGAAAACCCGGCTAACGCACATATCGTTCCCACGGTGCAGCGCGTGGTTGATCTGGGCAAATCGGGTATGTCATACCCACTCTTTCTTAAAGCCTGCGAAGAAGAGGGCGTATTTCTGGGCCTTGATTCGCCCCATGCAGGGCCCACCATTGCCTACGATATTTACTGCTACGAACTGGCGCACCAGCCCGCCCATGTTCGTATGTACAAAAAAATGCAAGAGGTTTACAACCAGCTGGTTGAAAAGGCTCCGTTTTCGTACCCCGACCCGGTCGAGTGGGAAATTAACCGCCAGAAAATAGAATGGCAGTACGCCCCTGAGCTTGCTCTATATGATGCCATCACCGACAGGTGGGAGCGTTTGCTCACCATGGTTGATGACTGGGTCGATTCATTCTGTAAATTTGCCCCCTATGATGACCGCTGGGCCGGCATGGGTGGTACCAACTCGGCTGCTATCACCCAGAAAAACATCGAACGTACGCAAGAATGCGATCCCGGCCGTATCAAGGTGCGTGAAGATATTTTCAAAGAATACTTCGGCCTGGGCTGGAATGACATCTTCAGCCATGAAACCTATACCACCCAGCTGAATGCCCGGCTGCTCTGGTACTCAGATGAGCGTCTAGATTTTCTCAGAGAAGTTCATGAGGTGATGAAACCAGGCGGTCGGCCGACGCCCGAGATGATTGCTCAGGCCGAAAGCATGCATGATGATGGCAGCAAGAGACGCAAAGACTGTATTACCGCAGAAGACATGAAGCCCATGCCCTTTGCTGATTTTTTGAAAGACCGTGGCTTTGTCTAATTCTCAAGGGCTTCAACTGTGGCCCAGAAGTCGGTAATATTTTTACGACTCAGGCCATGGCCCTCGCGGGGGTAGTTATTGAGCTTTACCGTGGCCTTGATGGTATTCTCAACAAACTCTTTTGCCTGGGGCAGCTGCTTCTTGACCCGCGCGGCCTCACGTTTGCCGCCAAAGGCAAAAAAGTACATAAGCTGGTGGGCATCACGTACCTCTGGGCCGAATCTGTAATATTTACGCCAGCCCTTATTCTCTTTCATCATAACGTCTATGATATCTTGATAAAAATTTCCTTTGAAGTTGCCTACCCCCCTGAACAAATCGGGGCGGGCTATACCCATCGACAGAGCTGTTAACCCACCTGATGAATGGCCACTGACAAAGATGTTATCTTTGGCAAAGAGGTTATTCTCATTAAACATTTCAACAAACTCAATGGTAGCTGAAAGAGTATCGAGTATACCCCGGGCTGCATCACGCCGGCGGGTATCAAGACCCCACAT
>CAZHLC010000749.1:0-2663 GCA_964532545.1 uncultured Leptospiraceae bacterium
AAAAAGGGTATCTCTTGCAGGCAGATGTGGCAATGGCGGCCGGTTTTGAGGATATTAGAAAACTTTACCAAACCCTTTTTCTGGTTAAAAGTCAGGCATAGCTGCCCGCTAGAGATTTCGTTTTGGCAAATGACATCGCGAGCCAGCAGTAATTGAGCAAGATATATCAAAAAAATGAGGCCCAAAATAGCCAAAAATGGAGCTAAAATGATTAGAAAAATCCAGATGATATATTGCATCGCATAAAAAAGCTATAAAAAATGGTTTATTTAGGCTATTTTCAGTAGTTTTAGATTGACAAGCTGAGAATGATTCTCAATAGCATATATACCATGTACGTTTGCATTTGCAACAAACTGAATGAAAAGCGCATCGAAGCAGAGCACCGCAATGGCGCCAAGAGCTTCGAAGAGTTGATGAATAAGACAGGCCTGGGTAAAACCTGTGGCGAGTGTAAGAACTGGGCCAACGATTATTTCAACCAGCTGCAGCAGCGTAGACAAGACTAAGCAGGCGCTCTGCAATAGATTCTCAGTCGCAACTATTTTTCTGATTCATATATTTTTTTCTAGACATAATATAAAAGAGGGGTTAGGCTATAGCTATGAAAGGCGACCAGAAAGTAATCGAACATCTGAACAAAATTTTAAAAAATGAACTAACAGCGATTAACCAGTATTTTCTGCATGCACGCATGCTGCAAGACTGGGGGGTCGATAAGCTCGGCGCATACGAGTATAAAGAATCAATTGAAGAAATGAAGCACGCTGATGAGGTCATCAAGCGAATTCTATTTCTTGAGGGGTTGCCCAACCTGCAGGCCCTGGGTAAGCTGCGCATTGGCGAAACTGTCGAAGAAATTCTCAAGTGCGATCTTGCCCTTGAGCACGACGCCATACCTGATTTACGTGAGGCCATCGCTTACTGTGAGACCATCAAAGAGTATGTGACCCGCGATATGCTGCAGCAGATTCTGAACAATGAAGAAGAGCATGTTGACTTCATTGAGACTCAAATGTCGCAAATCAAGTTGCAGGGTGTTGAGAACTATATTCAAAGTAACTCAAACCCCGCCGAATAAAATCATATGCCCTGAGCTACTCTGCTCAGGGCGATTTAACCTACTTTTTCTGTTTTAGATTAACGTTAGGCTTAACGTTACATTTGCCGTTTACCGGCGTAGCTGTGCGATAGCCCACCCAACGGCGGTCAAGGCGCATAAGGGCTGTTAAGTGCCCTGAGCAACTGGTAATAGGCACATCTTTGCACTGAGACTTATTGGTGCTTACGTTAATAAAGCCTCTGCGGTAATAGCAATGCAGCTTATTTCTCACGTTGGCAGGTTTACCCTGGCGGCTAAAAGTAACATTGGTCTGCTGGCCGACTTTACATTTAATTGTCGGGGGGCAAACCTTATCGCCAAGGCCTTTCAGTTGAACACCAAAAGCAGCTGTCGCTGATAGCAAAAAAAGAATTAAAATTTTTTTCATATATTTGAACCTTCTCTCTTTTGTAGTTTCTGACCACAAAGGTCAGCTATAAAGAAATTTCAAGGCCTGGGCAGACAAGCTCAAATTTGTGTTTTTTCTAAAACCCGCTGCTGTTTAACCCTGTGAAACAGGCCCTCATAACCAGATTCTGGTTCACCACCATTGATCATCACCACAGTGGTTTTCTCTTCACCATATTTCAATTTGCTGATATACTTTAGAAAGTGACCATCGGTACCATAGCTGTTACCAAACCCTGCGAGAATAAAAACCTTCGCCGCGTTCAATTGATTACCTCGCTGGGCCGCAACCTGCTCTAGTTTACGGGTTTTGCCGGCCGCATAGGTTATAGGCTGAACTGGCCGCCCAGTAAGTATGCCTTTTTCAATGACCAGCTCTATACCATGCATATGCCCAGCCGGTATGGGCAGAGTCTGGGCCGCATTCTTAACAAACACATCGCCGCTGGCCGAGATAATATGATTTTCAATAGCCGCTTTTTTCAACTCTTCAATCATATAAACTGACGAGGTGAAATACCAGGGCCGGTAGCTTTGACTGAATTGTCGGGCCCCCAGTTTGTTCAGTTGTGAAACCGGGCTACCGGCAAATATGGCCGGAATCATTACGTAGGCCCTGATGTGGTCACGGCTCTCAAGCTCTTTGTATTCAGACCAGAACCTGCTGAACTCATGCTTCTCATAACGTTTCGACAGGCCTGCCTCGATACCAGCCTGGGCCATGCCCTTAAAGGCGTGTTTGCCATCAATTTGAAGGCCTTCTGAACAATCACCCCTGAGTATGGTGCCGTCAAAATCCCAGAACGTTAGAAACAGGCACCTGTTACCTTTATCACTGCAACTGTAGCGTTTTGCAAGACGCTCTTTGCTGGTCGTAATCTGTTTTACCAGGTTCAGGGCATGGCTCTCTGGCTTCAGAGACTGCTGTTCTCTACAGCCCGTCAGAAGTAAAAAACTCAATAATAGCAGGCGAAAATGATGCATAATGCATGGCAATGCTGAACCTTCTGCTGTCAAGGTAGTTCAGAATAAAATCAAAAAATTGCTGACTGAGCACGAAAGTGTTGCTGCCTGACAAAAAAGTAAAAGGAAAGCACTAAATGGCAATAGAAGAAAACCGCGAAGGCAATGTGGTCGAACTAAAACTTAATTT
>CAZHLC010000750.1:0-2660 GCA_964532545.1 uncultured Leptospiraceae bacterium
AGCGACTGGCTGCGTATCAGCATCGGCCGCCCTGACGAGCATGAGGCTTTGCTGAAAGCTCTTGATAGCTAGCCTACTAAGCTTTTCTCTTTGGCGTGAGACTCGATAATATCAAGGTTGCGGGTCATCACCGAAACCAGGTCAAAATCTTTGGGGGTATAGATTTCAGCGATACCCAGATCTAGTACGGCCTGATGGTCAGAGTCGGGTATGATACCGCCCACAATCACCGGAATTTTAGACTCGGCATCAAAATGTTTGAGTTCGTTCATTACCTGGGCCACAATCTCTTTGTGAGAACCAGAAAGTATTGAAAGCCCGATGATGTCGGCATTCTCTTCAATGGCTGATTGTACAATCTCGGCAGCAGATAGTCTAATACCTGAATAAATTACGTCAAAGCCGGCATGGCGGGCCGCCACGGCAATCATCTCGGCGCCGTTTGAGTGACCATCGAGGCCGGGCTTGCCTACCACAAAGCGTGGTCTGTGGCCAAAGGTGTCTTTAAACTTTTCAATTCTGGTGCGCAGTTCAGCCACCTTGTCTTCGGGCAGGCTCAGGGCCTGGCCTTCAACACCGGTCAGCGGGCGGTACTCGCCAAAAATTTCGCGCAAGGTATCGGCCCACTCACCGGTGGTGACCAGGGCCTTGGCACATTCAATTGAGGCTGGCATCAGGTTTACACCCTCGCGTGCATCAGCCACCAGCTGGGCCAGGGCTTTTTCAGCCCGGGCATTGTCACGGTTAAGCTTGGTCTTTTCAAGTGACTTCATGGTCTCTTTTACCTGCTCGGTATCAACCTTGAAGATGCCGCCGTCGTTACCCGAAAGCAGGGGTGAGGGCAGGCCTTCGGTAAACTTGTTGCGGCCAACTACAGTGAGTTCGCCGGTCATGATTTTACTCATGCGTTCAGACTGGCTCTTGACCAGCTCTGATTTCATAAAACCAGATTTAATGGCTTCGATCGCACCGCCCATTTTCAGAATCTTGTCGATTTCGGCCCGGGCTTCGGTTTTGAGTTTTTCTGTTTTTGATTCAATAACTTTTGAACCATCAAACAGGTCGGGGTATTCAAGCAGGTCGGTTTCAAAGGCCAGAATCTGCTGCAGGCGAAGGCTCCATTGCTGATCCCAGGGGCGGGGCAGTGAGAGGGCTTCGTTCCACGCGGGTAGTTGCAGGGCCCGGCAGCGGGCTTTTTTCGACATGGTTACGCCCAGGGTCTCGATGAGTATGCGCCAGACATTGTTTTCTGACTGTTCTTCAGTGAGCCCCAGTGAGTTCACCTGTACGCCATAGCGAAAGCGGCGGTATTTGGGATTTTTTACCCCATAGCGCTCACTGGTGATTTCATTCCACAGTTCGACAAAGGCGCGCATTTTGCACATCTCTTCGACGAAGCGCATGCCGGCATTTACGAAGAACGAAATGCGGCCTACGGCCTTCTCAAACTGCTCTTCGTTGAAGGTTCCTCTTTCTTTGATAGCATCAAGTACAGTAATGGCCGTGGCCAGGGCGAACGAGAGCTCTTGTACCGGGGTGGCGCCGGCTTCTTGCAGATGGTATGAGCAGATGTTTGAGGGGTTCCATTTTGGTACATTGGTCAGGCAGTACTCATACATATCAACAATCAGTTTGAGCGAAGCATCGGGCGGGTAAATATAGGTGCCGCGAGCCAGGTATTCTTTGATAATATCATTCTGGGTAGTGCCCTGTAGCTGGGCCACATCAACCCCGCGCTCTTCGGCCAGGGCAATATAGAGCGAGGCCAGCCACATGGCGGTGCCGTTGATGGTCATTGAGGTATTCATTTTCTCAATGGGAATCTGGTCGAAGAGAATACGAAAGTCATCAAGGCTGTTTATGGGTACGCCCACCTTGCCAATTTCGGGGCCGGCAATCACATGATCAGAGCTGTAGCCACACTGGGTGGGCAGGTCGAAGGCGATCGACAGGCCGGTCTGGCCCTTCTTCAGCCCGTTACGAAAAAGTTCGTTGGTGGCGGCTGCATTGGTATGGCCCCCGTATGTGCGAAAGATCCACGGGCGGTCTTTGGTAATTTCGCCGTTTTCATCGTATAGTGAATGTGCCTGTTTTTCTGCCATAACCCAGCAAATTCGTTTTTTTCGACGCCTTGTAAAGGGCAAAACGGCCTTGTTTCGGTCTTGACGTGATGTCAAAATGAAGGGCTCAAACATGGGTGGGCAAGAGTTCATTCAGAACTTTCTGGGAGTGGTATGCCTATCAGGTCAAAAAGTGGCGCTACCTGGTTATGCTGGTGGTGCTGGGTTCGACCGGGCTGGCCATTTATTCGGCTCTGCAATTGCCGTTAGAGAGTGATCTGACGCGGCTGCTTCCCCCCGAAACTGAGAGCCTGCAAGATTTTCATTCTTTGAAAAAACAGCTGGGTGGCATTGGTTTCTACATCATAATTCTTGAGGCTGACCGCCCCGGTCGCAAGGCCCTGATTAAACAGGCGGCCCAGGTGGCTGAGCAGGTGCGGGCAATGCCGGCCCTGGCAAACAATCTGCAAGACCTTTACTATGAGGTGCCCATTCAGTTTTTTCGTAAATACGCATTGTTATATATGGATCTTGTCGATCTGCGCACAGTGCATCGTCGACTTGAAAAGAAGATCGCCTATGAGATCAGGCAATCAAACC
>CAZHLC010000751.1:0-2660 GCA_964532545.1 uncultured Leptospiraceae bacterium
ATAAGCAGAAAATTCAACCACCTGCTTCTCATAGCGGGCGCGCAGAACGTCTTGTTCAACCAGCAGAACCTTGATCTTAGACTCAATCACCATGGCCACGGCCCGATCGCGTGCTGAGATTCTGGGGCGAGAACGCAGGTGGCGCAAGATCTTGTTCCACCGTTTGACCCGGTCATCAATATGGCGAATATACTGATTAGCAAAATAGAACTCAAAAATCAGATCGAGAACCAAAATACGCCGGTTCAGATCTTCATGCTTTGCTCGAAGCTCGCTTTGAACAACCTTATTTTTGGCAACTTTTTTTCAGCGCTGTAACTGCCGGGTGGGCGAAATAGCTGCTATAAAGTAAACATGTAGGTATTACCAGCCGATGAGCCTTTTTTTACGCCCCAGCTCTCTGGCCAGGCTGGGGTTATCGTAGCGACCCGCACCCTTGCAGTCGGGCCTGGGCGGCTTTGATTCTCGGGGTTCTGATTTGCTGTAATGAGTACTTGCTGACAATGTGCCGGTAAACATGCCTGATCGGCCGCTTCTTTTTGCTGCCCGCCTCATCAGCACCCAGGGCAGAGACTATAAGCATAACCCCAGCGAGCGCGATAGATTTGTTTAGCAACCTCATCGGCATGGGGGCCATTTGCAGAAGGGCCCGTTTCTAAGGCAAGATCAGAATTAAAGACCTGAGGTAACCAGTGTTTTTTATGGCAAAAAAATTCTTAAAATCGCAAAAAAACAAGGGGCGGCGCATCAATTTTTTTGCCGAAAGTATCTTTTCTGCTTACTATTACACGAATAAATTTTCGTGTAATGCTCTTCACTCGACATTGTTCCCGGTGAATTATTACAGAGAAGACGTAGAGAGAAACCTGTTATCAAGACTTTGATCACATTTCATGGGCCACCTGGCCCAGTTTTGCCAGAGAACACGGTTTAAAAATTTATAAGCGGAGAGACGAACAATGAACCAGATGATGAAGACGTATTTTTCTGAAGACACAACCAATAACACTGCAAAAGCCTCAAAGCCAGCCAACCAGCTGGTTGACCTCTGGCCGGGGGTGCAGCTTTATTATCCGCCGATTAAGTACCTGCCGGCCCACAAAGAGTACGAAAACTTCGAGCAGGCAGAGGCCCGCTTCGAAAAACACTGCCTGTCATCACAGGCCCACACTGTCTTGTTTGACCTTGAAGACGGCTGCCAGAAGAAAGAAGAGAGCAGACAACTTCTACGAAAACTCGCCGGCCGCCTTGAAAACAAAAGCTTTCAGGTGGCCGTACGCATTAACTGCTTCTTAAGCGATGAATACAACAAAGATCTTCAGCTGATTCAAGACATTGCACCTCATGTTGACGTGGTTATGCTGGCCAAGGCCGGCGAGCGCTATGGCCTGGCTGAGATTCGCGACCTGTCGGCTGAACTGGTAAAAAGCAACCCGGCGATTCAGATTCAGCCCATCATAGAGCACCCCCGTGCATTAAAAATAGCTAACCAGTTGATGGATTTCAGCAGCGTACAGCACGTTGTCTTTGGCATACACGACTTCTCAAAATCTATGGGAATTCATATCACCGCTCATGACTGGCTTAATGAATTAAAAAGCTGGCTGCACCTGCTATTGCTCGAAGCGAGACTGCACGGGGTGGGCGTTATTGGCGGCGTTGATACCGTAATTAATAGAACCCTGCTGCCAGCTGAACTCAATAGTAAAGATGAAATTGAAGAATGGGTAAAAACCGATGCTGACGACGAAACAAAAATTGTCTTTGGTCACGCCATGAAAGAAGCCTCGATGGGCCTCACCGGCAAGCAGGTAATTCACCCCAATCACATTGAAATCTGCCGTGCAGCGTTTCAACCTGACCAGAGTGAAATTGAACGCTCAGAAAAAATTCTAGAAATAGCTGCCGAAGCAAGCGCTTTTCGCGGCGGGGCCATTCGCTACGAAGATGAAATGCTTGACCCACCCATGTTCGGCAAGGCGATTCAGACCCTGCTGACTGCCAAAGCCCTCAAGGTACTGCCTGGGCAGAAACAGAAGGCCCTTGAGGCTATTCTACCACTGGTACCTTCGGCCATGCTCAAAGAAATATGGCCTTTCGGTTTACATCAAAAATAGGAGTTTAAAATGATACAGATGCAGTCAAAACCTGAAACAAAAACGAAAAATATCGAATGGTTGCCAGCCCATATTCAACCTTATGTTGAGAGCAATGGTGATAAAATAGACATCAAAGTACCCGAGAAGTTCAATCTTGCCATAGCCGCCATAGACCACAGCCAGGGTTCAAACAAAAAGAATGAAACTGCTTTTCTTTTAGAGAAAGAAGGTGGTGTGCAGGCCCAGCTGAGCTATGATCAACTGTTTAACCAGACAAATCAATTCGCAGATCTGCTGCAAAACCTCGGGTTCACAGCTGGCGAACGTATCTTGTTAAAGATGCCTAACTGCTTAGAGTACCCGCTGGCCTTTTTCGCGACCATTAAAGCCAACTGTATAGCCAGCCCCATTTCTTCGATGTTAACAGCTAAAGAAACTGATTTTATCGCCAATGACTGCGATGCCAGTGCCATTGTCTGTACTGCTGGCGAATGGCAGGGGCTGAAGAATCAACTGAGCCATAAGTTCAAACATGTATTTTTAATAGACGGTGGTAATGGC
>CAZHLC010000752.1:0-2656 GCA_964532545.1 uncultured Leptospiraceae bacterium
ATTCTATGGTGGCAGCAAAAGGTACCTGATTAAGTATAACGGCGAAGGTAAAAGAAAATGGCGCCAGAAACGCAGTGGTGACTGGCAAGACTTCATGCTATCTGGTAATCAGGTTTTGCTGCTGGGCAGCACCATGCATGTTTTAAAGACCTCAAATGGTTATCGCAAATTCATTATTAAAGGTAAGGGCAGCGCCGCTCACTTTAAAACCCCTGAAAACACCTTTTTCTCAACTCAGAAGCAGAAAAACGGCTTTATTGTAAAAAAACTTAACAAACGCCGCCGCACAGTATGGAGCCGTATATACTCTTCAAGCGGCCAAGACACGCCCAGGGCCATAGCCTCAGACTCAGAAGGAAATGTTTATGTCTGCGGTGAAACCAGCGGAAACATGCATGGTTTCAGCAACCGGGGGGGCTCAGATATTTTTCTGATTAAAATATCGGCCAGGGGGGGCCGCCTCTGGTCTAAACAGTTTGGCAGCAGCGCCGATGACCGGGTTCATAAAATGCGGGTAACCGCTGACGGTGAGATTCTGTTATCGGTTAAATCTGCAGGCCGCCTGCGAAGTTTTCAGTACTCAGGCGGCCTCGATGGTTATGCAGTTAAGTTTGATACGAAGGGTTATCTATATCGTTAGCCGTTCTTGCTGGCAAACTTCTGCATGAAATCTACCAGGGCTTCAACGCCTTCAACGGGGTGAGAGTTATAGATTGAAGCCCGCAGGCCACCAATCGAGCGATGGCCTTTCAGACCAACCAGCTTAGCCTCTGTTGCCTGGGCGACAAAATCTGCTTCAAGTGATGCCTTACTCTCATCTTCAACTGCCGCTTTGATTCTGAAAACTACATTCATATCTGAACGGTCAGCCTCAGCGATGGGGCAATGATAGAAATCGTTGTCTGCAATGCAGTCGTAGAGTATCTTTGCTTTTTTAGCGTTATGCTCTTGCATAGCTGCAAGCCCGCCCTGCTCTTTCACCCAGTCGGTCACAAGTGAGAGCATGTAGATACCAAAAGTAGGCGGTGTGTTATACAGTGAGTTAGCATCGGCATGGGTGCGATACTGTAGAATTTTCGGAATATCTGACGGGCCATTCTCAAGCAGGTCGTTGCGAATAATCACCAGAGTTACACCTGAGGGGCCAAGATTCTTCTGGGCACCGGCAAAGATCACTCCGAATTTTGAAACATCAACTGGTCGTGACATGATATCAGATGACATATCAGCTACTAAAGTAACATTACCAGTATCAGGAAAGTCTTTATATTGAGTGCCAAAGATAGTATTGTTGCTGCAGAGATGCACATATGAGGCATCGGCCGAGAGCTTCATTTCATCTTTAGCTGGCAGCCTGATGAAATTATCATCAGCAGTCGAAGCCGCAATATTAACAGTGGTTACTTTTTCAGCCTCGGCGGTGGCTTTTTTAGTCCAGCTTCCGGTTTGTAGCATATCAACCTTGCCATCTTTGCCGGCAAGGTTCATGGGAATCATACAGAATTGCATTGAAGCGCCGCCCTGCAGCAATAGCACTGAATAGTTGTCAGGCACAGACATCAGCTCTTTGACATTGGCAAGGGCCCGCTCGTGAATTGCTGTGTATTCTTTTGAACGGTGGCTCATTTCCATAACGGCCATGCCGCTGTTTTCATAGTTAAACCAGGGTTTATGGGCTTTTTCAAGCACGGCTTCGGGCAAAACAGCCGGGCCTGCATTAAAATTATAGGCTCGATCGTACATATTCGGTTAATATCTCCTGTTTTTCAGAAAGTAGTATCCTCATCTTAAATCTGAGACAGCACGAAAATAAACATTTTATGATTTTTTTTTGACTTTTGGCCTCAAAATCCGTCCAATATCATAAGGGGAAAATGTGCGTGCCGCTATTGTCGTTATAATCAGCTTTTCTGTAATTTTTTGTTCAAACCAGTATAATCCAAGCGAATTTACTGGCACCCAATCTGTTGATACCGGTACAACAAGCAATACCGGGCCTGTAGAAATTAACGTAAGAGACCCCACCTCAACTGACATCGCCTCTGGCGGCTCATACAATTTTGGCGATCAGATGATCAATCAGGCCAGCGCCGGCCCCAGCAAAACCTTTACTATTGAAAACACAGACACTGGCACCCTGAGTGTAACCTCAACGACCCTCAGCGGTACCAACTCTGGCGACTTTTCGGTTACCCAGGCCCCTGCGACCTCGGTCAATGGCAATTCAAGCACGACCTTCATACTTAAATACGCCCCCACTGGTACGGGCACAAGGCTGGCAACTCTCACAATCAGCAACAGCGATGATGATGAGGCCAGCTATACCATCAACCTGCAGGGCTCATCGCATAAGGCCCGCATGTTTATCACCACCAATACCACGAATGGCAATATGGGTGGCGTTGCCGGTGCCGATACCAAATGCAACACTGATTCACTGGCGGGTGCCACCGGCGCTACCTTCAAGGCCATGCTCGCGGCCAGCGACGGCAGTCGCGATATCAATAACAGCTGGGTAATGCTGGCCAACACTGAATATGTAGATTCGCAGAATACGACAAATACCATCACGACTACAGATGCCAACGGCAAAATCGTTCCGCCCCTGAACAATGCCCTTACCGGAACTGGCAATGCATGGACAGGTCTACAATCT
>CAZHLC010000753.1:0-2647 GCA_964532545.1 uncultured Leptospiraceae bacterium
AGACTATGTTAAAATTCAGTGCGTCACGATTCGAAAGATAGTCGATATAGCCGCTCACCTGATGGTTGCCCAGGTAGTCGCTCAGGGCCAGCTGGGTAAACCCGCCAAAGCCGAAGGCACTTGAGTATTGAAAGCCAAAGAAAAACCAGTCGGGCGAAACCTTGAGGCCATAGTTACGCGGTTTGACCCGTGACAACCCCCCGGGATAAATGGGAAAGGTGGGCTGCTTGAACTCGATCATCTCAACAGGTTCGGCAATCAAATCTTTGGGGTGAGTGGGTGCCTTGCGAATGGCAATGTCGTAGCCCTGCTTACGGTACATGGTAAAGAGCAGCTTTTTTGCTGAACGGTCGGTCTGTGGCTCAAAGATGCCCCCCTGGGTATCAGTAACCTGATAGGGTTTACCCTCTTCTCGATCTAGAATATATGCGTTGTAGACGCCTGTTTGATTCGATGAGTAGAGAATGCGGTGATTCTTTTTACGGTAATAATAAACCGCTGACTTCTGCTTGCCTTTGTCAAAGGTCAGTTGTCTGGTTTCTTCTGTTTCGATGTTGTATTCATAAATGCGAAACTGGGTGCTTTCGTGATCTTTGTTATCATTTTTATTTGATGAGTACAGTACCAGTTTGTTATCACCACTGAGTGAAGGGTCTCTTTCTGAAAACATATCGAAAGTCAGCTGGGTAATTTCTGAGGTTTTCAAATCAAGCATGTAAACATCAGTCTGGCCC
Organism: uncultured Leptospiraceae bacterium; assembly: GCA_964532545.1. Classification (GTDB taxonomy): domain Bacteria; phylum Spirochaetota; class Leptospiria; order Turneriellales; family CAZHLC01; genus CAZHLC01. The sequence continues at coordinate 735 of CAZHLC010000753.1, forward strand.
AGAATGCTGCCAATAAAAACCGCCTTCTTGCCGTCGTACGACAGCCGGGGGTATTGAATCATATCAAGGGCCGGGGTGTATTTTTTTACAATTTCACTCTCTTTAATATCATAGAGGTACAGATGATCTTTGCCCCCGCTGCGCACGGTGAAAAAAAGTTTTTTAGAATCGGGTGTGAATGAAAGACGGTTATCAAGCAGGTGCAACTGATAGAATTGGTGATTATTTGTACTGGTGATCACAACCTCTTCGTTTACCTCTTCAGGCTCTTCGTTAACGTTATAGTTCAGCTTCTTTTCAATGGGTGCAGCGTCGCGCACCACAATCGCCGGAAAAAAATCGCGAATCGTCAGGTAGGCAACCTTCTTACCATTAGGCGACAGGGCCGGATGCATATTAAGAAAGCTGCGGTCTTTAAAATGCCTGCTCAACAGGTGGGCTTCTTCTTCATCGATACGCTTTTCAACAAACTTGAAATGCTGCCGTTTAACCCAGACCCGCCAGCGGTCATCAAACTCTTCAAAGGTGATACCAAAATTTGTTTTAATGGCATCGCCAATATTTTTCTGATCGCGCATATCTTTGAGCAGCTCGCCTATCTTACGTTCACCCCAGGTTTCGGCAATGAACCGCATGACTGACTGCCCACCCTTATAGAGCATGTAACCAGACAAGACCCGCATCTCTGTCATCTGCATCAGGGTGGGCATTGTGTCGGTAATCACGGCATCACGAACTGTCATATCGGCGGTTTCATCCCAGCCGATTGAAAGGTATTCGGCCATACCCTCGACCAGCCAGAGGGGTGGGTTCGGGGCATACTGTGAGGCCAGCAGCCCGCCAAAACCCCCGCCCAGCAGAATGTCATATTGAAAGGCATGCACCAGCTCATGGGTGACCACGTGCCTGAAGGCATCGTAACTTCCCATAAACGGAATCACAACCCGCTTCTTAATTCTTTCGGCGAACCCACCTACGCCTTCGCTGATATTGCTGAAGATGATATTGGTCATCTGAAAATGAGAATGTGACGGGTAGATAAATATAGGTATGACCTGGCTGAGGTTGTGCTCTAGTTTTTTGCTGAGAACGATATTGGCCTCTTCAGCGTAGAGCAGGGCGATACGGCCCAGAGTATCGTAACCCTGGGGGTAATAAACATCAAAGTGTTCACTGCTGATTACCTGCCAGTCTAACTCTTCCCACACCACTTTCTGGCCAAGGCTGCTGAGTGGGCTCAGTGACATGAGTAAAAGAAGTAAAATCGATAACCGTTTCATGAAGCCTGTGTATATAAGTGCTGAATAGGGCCTGTATGTGCCAATATTTTGACTCTCTTTATTGTGTTGATGATTGAGCTATTAAAAAACTTGTTTTTCTGAAGGGGCTTTTATAATTCACCTTTAGCAGCTTTTCATTTGGAGGGAACTATTGTGCTGACTGCTCTATTTGCCCAGTTGCCCGAGGGCGTAATTATCGAACAAACCGAACAGGTTGATCAGACTGCGCAGGCCGCCCAGGGGCTCAGCGATAGTCTGGTGTTAACCCTGGCTTTTAACCTTTTCATGTTTATTGTCTGCTCAGTCAGTCTGTTCTTTCTAGCCAAAAAAATGAATAAATCAGACATTGCCTGGTGGGCCTTTGTACCGGGTCTAAATGTTTTGCTGCTGGTGAAGCTGGCTGAGAAACCCTGGTGGTGGGTGTTTTTTGTGGCTTCACCTCTGGCCCTCGTTGTACTTATATTCAATATTGGCGCCTACATTACAGCAATCGTAGCACTGTTTAAATCAGAAATTGCCACTGTTACCAAGGTTGCTATTTCGAGCGGCCTTTTTGTTTTCTTTATTGCAGTAATTGTGGGGGCCGTCTTAAGCGTGATGATGGGTATAGCTATTGCTAAGAAACGTAATATG
>CAZHLC010000754.1:0-2644 GCA_964532545.1 uncultured Leptospiraceae bacterium
AATTCCACATCTGGTATGGAATTCCACATCTGGTATGGAATTCCACATCTGGTATGGAATTCCACATCTGGTATGGAATTCCACATCTGGTATGGAATTCCACATCTGGTATGGAATTCCACATCTGGTATGGAATTCCACATCTGGTATGGAATTCCACATCTGGTATGGAATTCCACATCTGGTATCCCGAGCGAACAGACCGATCTGTCTAAAAATTGCTTGTCGGGGCGCCAGCTTTATATACATTCAACCTATGATACCAGTTGTAGATCGCATGCCCCGGGCCATCGCCTGGAAAGAAGAACACCATGAATTTCGCGAAATGGCGCGAAAGTTTTTTGAGAATGAAGTGGCCCCCCACATGCCTGAGTGGGAAAAAGACGGCCAGGTTTCACGCGAGGTCTGGCAGAAGGCCGGCCAGATCGGCCTGATTTGCCCTAATTTTCCTGAAAAGTACGGTGGGGCCGGTGGAGATTTTCTTTATAACGTAATTGTAATCGAAGAAGCTGCCAAGGTGCATAATTCGGGCTTTTTTATGAGTCTACACGCCGATGTGGTGGCCCCCTATATTCTGCATTTTGGTTCTGATGAGCAGAAAGAAAAATATTTGCCCGGGGTGGTTTCTGGTGAAACCATTCTGGCCATTTCGATGACCGAGCCCGGCACTGGTTCTGACCTTGCCAACATTCAGACCCGCGCTGAAGATAAGGGTGATCATTTTCTACTCAATGGTTCGAAGACCTTTATTTCAAATGGCCATCTGGCTGACCTGAATATTGTAGCCGCCCGCACTGGTGATGGCATTGGCGGAATTTCTCTGCTTCTGGTAGAGAGTGATTGGGATGGTTATGAGAAAGGCCGCAAGCTTGATAAGATTGGTCTCAAGGCACAAGATACATCAGAGATTCACTTCACCGATGTGAAGGTACCCAAAGAGAATGTGCTTGGCCGGGTAAACTCTGGTTTTCGTTATCTTATGAAAGAGCTGCAGCAAGAGCGCCTGGTTCTGGCTGTTTCTAATCAGGTGGCTGCCGAGCATGTACTTGATATGACCATTGATTACGTAAAAACACGTAAGGCCTTTGGCAAGCGGGTCTCTGATTTTCAGAACACCCGTTTTAAACTCTCTGACATGCTTGTTGAGCAAGAGATGTCACGGGCATTTCTTGATCAGGTAATCAATGCCCATCTTAATGGTGATAAACGTATGGTGCAGGCCAGCATGTGCAAACTGCAGTGTTCTGAAATGCTGAATAAGCATGTAAACACCTGTCTGCAGCTGCATGGTGGATACGGCTATATGTTAGAGTATCCCATCGCGCGGGCCTATCTCGATGCCCGCATTCAGACAATTTATGCCGGCACCTCAGAGATCATGCGCGAAATTATTACCAAAGCCATGGGCATCTAATTATGATGGGGCTTCTTCGCCCTGTCTGCTTATTTTTTCTATTGAGTCTGGGCCTGCAGGCCCAGACATTTAAAGTCGTAGCAACCATGGCCCTGCATGAGGGGCATCCTTTGCGGCCTACCGGTCTACACCCATCTCTCAGTATAGTTAAATCTAAAGGCGCAATTCTCAGACTTGGTTATCTCAAAACCAGTCTGCGCATTTTTTCAATAAGTTGGAAGTCTGGCACTGAAGAAGAACGCGCTGCAATTAAAAAGAATGAAAGCTATGATGTAGAGGGCCAGAAGTACTATTTAATAAGCGAAGCTCCGTTTTTGTACTGCCAGCTGCCGGGTGAGGGCATCACCTGTTTTAATCATATCAAGGCCAGGCCAGGCGGCTTCGTTGAAGAGGCGGCAGTTACCATTGATACAGTTAATCTGGCTCACTACCTGTTGCAGCGTGCTGAATCATCGTCACCCTCGCTGTTGAGTGCCTTGCTCAAAAAGTATTATCCTCAAATGGTGGGGCAGTGGCAGAAAACAAAAGATGGTTACCGCCTCAAGTTCGGTCTTGAAAAAAATAATTTTCTTTTGAAACAGTTTCTGGCAGGCTCAAAACGGCGAGCCGAGAAGGTTCTATTGCCAGCCAACACCAGAGCCATGCTCAGTTGGCGGCAGTCGAAGATGGGGCTGCTCAAGGGCCTGCAGCGACTCAAGCTCGATGTAGGCCTGCCCCGCTGGTTTCAGCAAGATCAGTATCTGGTGCGCTCTGTTACCGATGATGGCTCTCTCTATGTCTATCGAATGAATAATATCAGTCGCACGAAGCGTACACGCCAACCCAGACCCGGGGCGAGGCGTTGTTTCAAGAAGTTTCAAAAAGGTAAATTCACCATCTATCGCCTCGCCTGGAAGAAAAAACGTATCTATTCGGTTTTTCATTCAAACTTTTTCTACCTGCTGACTGACGACCGGCTTTTAGCCGACCTGATTCGTAAATCTGTTCGGGTTAATGTGCCGCGTGATTATCTTTATTTTCAGGCCATTCTTGATAAGAATATCAGTGAACGCAGTGATGACCGGTTTCTGCTAAAAGCAGTGTCTCAATACAATGAGCTGAAGGTTCGGCTCAATCAGAACTCTTTGTTAATTGAGCTGCTTTAGCAGGGTGTTGAAAAAATCCCGAAAAAGCGTTCGGCCCCGCATGCCTCGCCCGGTGGGTCGCTGAGCGTTGCTCACCGAGCAGCGC
>CAZHLC010000755.1:0-2633 GCA_964532545.1 uncultured Leptospiraceae bacterium
CTGGTATGTTTTTCCGTTATTTTATTATCGTAACGACCGCTGGGCCAAAGAACAAAACAAACAGTTTCTATTTTTACTGTATTTTTCATCACACAAGGGCCCGACGGGCAATCAGACTCACTACTATTCACTGTGGCCGTTCTTTCATCATACCAGCTACGATGGCCGCAAAAACAAACGTATCAACGCGCTGCCCTTATTCTATTATCATTATCGCACACTGAGCAAAGAGGGGTTTAATCAGCGGCGGTTTATTTTTCCTCTATATTATCGTAATGAACAACGCAAGGGGGCCGAGCGTAAATCGACCTTTGTATTTCTGCCGTACATGTCTTACAGCAAAGAAAATGAGAGCAAACAGAGTTCATTCTGGCTGTTTGCCAATTTTTATTACAGCCGAAAAAAAAGTTCCACAGAAAACAAAACCATGTATACCCTTGCCCCAATTTATTGGCGCTGGGCTGACCAGGCAGGCAACCGCCGCAACATACTGTTTCCTTTTTATTGGCAGAAAAGTAACCATGATGACAGCAAGGGTTATAACTACATAGCACCATTCTTCTGGCTTGATTATGATAAGGGCTGGTTTGATCTCAATTTTATTCCATTGTTTTCATTTGAAACCAGGCAGCGCTATGTGAAAAAAGAGCTGCACCAGCAGTTAAACTTCAGCGTGCTGATGATTCTGCTGCGCTCGCAGAGTGAAACAAAGGGTAAGCGTTCATACTACCAGCGCGATTTTCTCTACCCACTCTATTCGCTGAAAGAAGCCGAGGGCGAGCGCCACTTCAGAGCCTTTCCGCTGGTATGGTTTAACCTCACCAGAGTAGATCAAACTGAACTGTTTGTATTGCTGCCCTTCTACATGAACTACCGCGATAATCATGAGCTCTACCGCCTCTACTTTCTTTTCTACGGGCAGTATTACAAATTTGGTTACTGGCGCATCAGATACTTTACGCCGCTGGTGCTACAACGCGATGATTATGAGAACAAAACCTATAAACTTGATGTAGTATACCCCCTGGTTCACTATCGTTCAGCCCAGACCACTCTTAACAACGATCAGCAACTGACAGGGGGGCGCCCAGCAGCAAAGAACCGCGAAACCCTTTTTTATACCATACCTCTGATCTGGTGGAACAATCACCCTGAGAAAAAAACCCAGGTCGTGCTGCCACTCTATCTGCGTCTCAGTAAACAGCGACAGTATATGGCCGCCAATAGTCAGCCCTATCTGGCCGATGATGATCTACAATTATTTCTACCATTTTACTATCATTATAAAACGAAGAAGTCTGGCTGGTACTCTTATGCCTTTCCGCTGTTTTTTAAACATGAACGAAAAGCCATTGAAGTAAACGATGGCAAACTGAGCAGCCAGCCAAAGAGCAGCATGTATTTCGTGGGTGGCCCGCTCTACGTGGCAGGCCGCAATCACCAGAAACGGTTGCGGTTTCGCAGCCTTCTCTACCCCCTGACCCGCTATCAGCAGAAGACTGTAAAAACCAGTGAGAACCAAGGTTTTACAGAGAGTCTTTTATATGCTTTTCCGCTATTGTGGTGGCATGAACGCTATCAGGCCCGGCGCAAGATTCTACTGCCCTTCTACGTAAACTGGCAGAACCTCAATGAAAATAGAGAAACAGTAAGTGAGTTTTTCACTGTAGCCCCGTTTTATTTTAAACGTGATCGCAAAGAGCGCCAGCGTCGGGGCATATTGTATCCTCTCTATTATGACAGCAAAACTTACGAGCGCAACTCGATTCAACAAAGTGAAAAGGTAACAAGTACCTACCAGGCCTATGGGGTTTTTCTCTATATTCGAAGTTTAGATTACAAAAAGAAGCAGCGCCTCTATCACGCCCCCTTTCCGCTGGTTTATTACCGCACCAGGCAGATAGAGAACAAACCCCACAACCTGTTTTATGCTCTGCCCCTGGTCTGGTGGCAGACTGAACCACGTTTTAAAACACGTATTGCACTGCCGTTCTATGTAAATCATGAAAGCCCTGGTGGATATTTTTCAAGCATTGCCTTTCCGCTGTTGTTCTTTTCAAAGTCTTACCAGCAGCAGAAAGATAAGAAGGTTGAGACCAGCAGCTTTTTCTATTTTCTTGGGCCCACCTATGTTTTTCACCGCAGACAAGAGCAGCGTAAATACTACCTGCTATGGCCCCTGCTGAAATACGAAACCCGAAAACATGAGGGCAAAACCCAGACGCTCACGAGGTTTATGCCGTTCTTCTGGTACAATCGTGGCCCCCAGTCAAACCGCTTGATCATTGTACCCCTCTTCTGGAACATTGATCTCAAACCAGACAAACGTCTGCTGGTCATTGCGCCGTTTTACTTCAGACACACACAGCCCCAGACCAGCAGGCAGGGAATTTTGTTTCCGCTTTTTTACAGCTACAGCTCAAAACAAGAATACGCCGACGTACGTTATAGCGAAAAGAAAACCAGCCTGCTTTACCCGCTCTTTGGTCAAACTACGGTTGATAACCGCATGAAAAACAGCAGTGAGAACCGGTACTACCTCTACGCCCAACCCCTGTTCTATTTTAAGCACAGCAGGTTTAACGATCAGTACCGCTCTGGGTCTGACCACACCATGCATCTGCTGCTGCTTT
>CAZHLC010000756.1:0-2633 GCA_964532545.1 uncultured Leptospiraceae bacterium
CAATGAGACATCAGCAGCATATGCAGATTCGGTGGAGTATTGTTGAAACAGAGATACCAGCGAGAGAAATAGAAAGAGCTTTACACTTGTAACATTAATCATTGAACAACGAGGTTAGATTCTTACCTTCAAGGCCCAGTACAAAACGCCCACCCTCATTGGCGGCCAGCTGCTCTAGTACTTCAAGCTGGCGCAGCTTAAGAATCTCAGGGTGTTTGGCAATGGCCTCGGCCTGCTCAATCTCGCCGGCCAGCCTGATCTTCAGCTTATCTTGTTCTGCTTCGGCTTTGAGGCGCAGCTTCTGTTTTTCGGTTTCAAGGCGCTTGAGGGTGCGCTCGTTTTCAGCTTCGGCCACCAGGCGGGCCGCCTCGGCATCTTTGCGGGCCTGAATGATTTTGGCTTCGGCCTTACGCTCGGTCTCAAGTACCTGGTTCATAATCTCACGCAGATTACCAGGAAAAATCAGGTCTTTTACATCGGCCCGTATAATCTGCACCCCGTAAGAGCTGGCAGTTTCTTTGACATCATCACGAACGGTATCAGAGATTTCATTACGATCGGTTAAGATCTGCTCAAGCTTGCGAGAAGCCAGATAGCGGCGGGCGGCCAACTGCACATCTTCATAAATACGATCTTCAAATGAGGCTACATTGTGAGCCGCATCGGCTGCGTTGGTAATTTTGAAATAGACCAGCAGGCTCACGCGAATGGCCACCTTGTCGGCCGTTAAAATTTCCTGCCCCTTAATTGTGAGTGAACGCTCGCGCATATCAATCTGCCGCACATAGCGCTCAACCTTGCTGGCAAACAGGCCAGCGGAAAATTCATGTTTGCCTGGCTCTAGTATTTTTTTGAAAACCCCATCTTCATATAAGAGCCCCACAAACGACTGCTGCACTGTATATTCTTTCATCTTTAAAACCCTATTATTATTCAAGAGGCCAAAAATCGACACCTTTGCTATGCGCAGAACGGAAAGTGAACGACCTCGCTAGTCAGATCTCTTGGATGAAGATCGAGGTTCATTGCCGCTGCTTCAAATGGGATTTCTGGCCGGGTACATCAACAGAAAAGATATGAGAAAGTCAATTGAAAGTACCCAATTGTAATTGAGGTGAAAACGACTTGTGGCCTGAAGTCGTAACTGCAGTTTGAAATTATGCGGGCTCTTTTGTTAGCGCTATTGATATTCATAAATCTCTCAGCCCTGAACGCCGAGAATACCAAATTTCGCCCGGGCCTGCACTATGGGTTATGGACGATCGTCGAAGCCGATATACAATACAAGTGGCTCTATGGCTTCGCAGCCATTGGTTCAGATGTTTCACTGGCCCCATGGATTGTGATGTCATATCTCAGTGGCGATCAGGGGGCCTATCAGGGGCAGACAGCCATTGAACAAAGGTGGAACCTTAACGGTGTGGGCAGCGGCTTTATCGTGGGCGCTGGCCCCACCCTCAACCTTGACGATGAAATCATGGTAGACTTTCTGGTAGTTGATATGCTTTCTTTTTTCAGCAAGGGCGGTTATACCCACAGCCCGGGCTTTGCCCTGGGGCTGCGCTTTGTCATAGATGATGGCCTCGAACTGGGTCTGAAAATACCTATCTTTGGCTACGGCTATGGTAGAATGTTTAACCAGGGCGGCGATACCGAGCTGGCCCCCATACCTGATGGTGACCGTATTATACGTTTCTTTTCAAACAGCCTGGTTTCAATGCCTTTCTTTTCGATCGGCTGGCGTTTCTAGGCCTTCGCATTTATACCTTGACAATCTAGAATTGCTCAGACGACATTTTGTTTGATTAAAATGTTGAAAAAACTGTGGAACGGTATCTCAATGCTTGGCGTAAACACAGCCCAGGCTTTAGACTCGCAGAAGAACATACTGCTGGCCAACAGGCTGGCCTTCTCAATTGCTCTGATAACTTTTCCCTATATATTTATTTTCTCGCTGGCAGGTGAACAGCTGGTCGGTGCTCTGGTGGTTTTTGTTGTGCTGGGCTACCTGCTGGTGCTGCTCTTCAACGGCCTGCATCTAACGCGCACAGCCCAGTTCACCATGATAATCACCGGCTGCGGTGCTGTAAGTACTTATGCGGTTCTACTGGGGGCTGAGGCGGGCATACATGTGTATTTTCTTGCTTTGTTTTGTTTTCCTTTTATTCTTTTCAGGCAGCATGAAAAAGCTAAGATGATTGCCGGTCTGGTGCTGCCCCTGCTTTTTTATCTGGGTTTTACGGCTGTTTCGTTTTATATTGAGCCTGTAATCGTCTTCACCCCTGAGGTACTGCACTTCATAGCTGTAAGCATCGAAGTTTCAACCCTGTTAACCATAGTGCTGGCCCTGATTTATTTTTACCGGGTCAGCCAGCAATTTGAGGGGCAGCTCAAAGCAGAGAACAATGAGAAAGAAATTCTGCTGCGTGAAATTCATCATCGGGTAAAAAATAACCTGCAGATTATCTCTAGCCTGCTCAGCCTGCAGCAGAAAACTCTGCAAGATGGCAATGCCGTAAAGGCCCTGGCTGACAGCCAGAGCCGGGTACGCACCATGAGTCTGGTACATGAGAAGTTATATTCTTCAGAAACCATCACCAGCCTCAGCCTTTACCATTACATAGAAGGCTTAA
>CAZHLC010000757.1:0-2631 GCA_964532545.1 uncultured Leptospiraceae bacterium
TGCTAACGAAATCTTCAAACTGAATATGAAGCCAGCCGGGGCAAATGCGCTTGATATTCAGTTTGAAGATTGCTAACGAAATCTTCAAACTGAATATGAAGCCAGCCGGGGCAAATGCGCTTGATTTTGTACACCAGAAGTTTGAAACCTTTTTGAACGACCAGTCTAAAGACCCTGAAATTCTCAGTGCCTATGTCGATTTTGATGATATCGTGAGTGATGATCAAGACGCCCCCTGGGCTGAGTTTGCCCAGCAAAACTATATTGACCCCCATTTGCTGCGGGTCACTACCCTTCTTTTGATCGCTATTGGTCGAATAAATGCCCGCAAGAGTTTCGTTGATGACAACATTCTGCGATTTTATGTAAATTTTAAGCGCGACCTCGCCATGTATCTGCGTTATCAAGAAAAGAACCAGTCTCTCTCGGCCAAAGACGCGGCCCTGGTTCAATATCTGGCGAAATCAATGGCCATAAGCAGGCTTGCTGAGTATGAAGATAGTCTGCCAGAGCACGACAAAGACCTCACCGGCGAACATACCGTCACAGAGCTGCGTGACATGCTGCTCTAGGCTGCCACCTTTCGTCTCAAATTTTCTTGTCAGACTGTTTTAAATTTACTCTCTGTACTTTCCACAGTCTGGTGGTAAGGAGCATTCAATTATGTCGACAACAGCAACGCAGAGCCCGATGGATTTCTCAATAACAGAAGACCAGCAGCAATTGCTTGATCTGGCTCATGATCTTTGTAAAACTGAAATAATTCCCCGTCGTGAAGAGATGGATGAAAAAGAGCTATTTCCTCATGAAATCTTTGAAAAATTTACCCAGGGTGGCATGTGGGGTGCCATGTTTGATGAAGAATACGGCGGCCTCGGTGACCCGTTTCTTACTACCCTACTGATCGAAGTAATGAGTCAATACTGCCTCGGTGTAGCTACAGCTGCTGGCGCTACCAAACTGGGCGCGCTACCTATCGAAGCCGGTGGTACGAAAGAGCAAAAAGATAAATACCTACCTAAATTAGCCAGCGGCGAAATGATTGGTGCCTTTGGTCTATCTGAGCCTAATGCCGGTTCTGACGTACCCAACATGAGCACTGTGGCCGTAAAAAAAGGTGATCGTTATGTTCTTAACGGCACCAAACAGTGGATCTCTAACGCAGGTGTCGCTGACGTCTATACCATCTTTGCCATGACCGATAAGAACAAAGGTGCCCGTGGCATCTCATGCTTTATCGTTGAAAAAGATACTCCTGGCCTTTCTTTTGGTGCAATTGAGCGCAAAATGGGTATTCGCTGCTCGCACACTGCTCAGGTAATCATGGAAGATATGGAAGTGCCTGAAGAGAACCTGGTTGGTCTTAAGCCAAACAAAGGTTTTATTCATGCTGTTCATACGCTGATGGCTTCGCGCCCTTTTATCGCAACCATGGCCGTTGGCCTGGCCCAGGGTGCCTACCTTGAGGCTGCTAAATATGCCCGCGACCGTGAGCAGTTTGGTAAAAAGATTATCAATTTTCAGGCTATTACCCACATGCTGGCTGATATGGCTGTAAAGATTGATGCGGCCCGCCTTTTGGCCTACCGCGCTGCCAAATATGCCATTGCGAAACACCCTGAAACTGCCAAGACTTCTGCGATTGCCAAATACTACTCTTCAGAAATTGCGATTCAGGTAGCAAACGATGCCGTACAGATTCACGGTGGCTATGGTTTTACCAAAGATTACCCCGTTGAGAAAATGTATCGCGACGCGAAGATTCTGACTATCTATGAAGGCACCAGCCAGATACAGAAAAATGAAATTGGTGCTTACATCATCAAAGAAGCTTCAAAGCTGAAATAAGCTGGCACGTTTCTTTGCTTTTCAATAAGGGCCCTTACGGGCCCTTTTTTTATGTACGCAGACATACTGTTTAACCTGCCACTCGCTACTGCCCTGCCATACAGGGTTGAAGAAAAGCACCAAAAGCTGGCCCAGAAATACCTGCGGATCGCGGCTAATCTGCGAGAGCAGAAGCAGGTTGGCGTTATAATAGAGATATTTGCTGATGATCAATTGGCCAGCCGCTACCCCCGCTTAAAAGCAGAAGATGTTAAATCGATCGAACGTCTGGTTGATAAAGAGCCTATTCTCAATGACGAGCAGGTCGAACTGGCTGCAGAGATTGCCGACTATTATTCATGCAGTCTGGGTGAAACGCTGTTTGCCATGATACCATCGGCCCGGCGGATAGATAAGAATGTCATTAACCAGCTGTTAGAAAGCCCCCTTGACACCAGTGAGCTGCCGGCTCTCTTGCCGGCCCAGCAAGAAGTGGTCGATCAGGTGCTTGGTTCACCCGTGGGCGAATCGCAGGTTCATCTACTGCATGGAATCACAGGCAGTGGTAAAACCCGGGTTTATGTCGAAATTATTCAGCATTACTTACAGGCCGGTGCCGGCGCTATTTTTCTGTTACCAGAAATTGCTCTCTCTTACCAGTTCTTAGACCAACTAAAACCTCTCTTTGGCAGTCAGTTGGCTATTCTGCATTCAGGGCTGCCCCGCAGCCAGCGCCTTGCCGAATACCGCAGGGTTCTTAATAAAGAAGCCCACATGGTGGTGGGTACCCGCTCGGCCGTGTTT
>CAZHLC010000758.1:0-2630 GCA_964532545.1 uncultured Leptospiraceae bacterium
CAACTAGATACCAGGGGCTTTCCCGTAGGGGCCATTGAAGAGGCCTCAGCCCTTTATGAAAATAAAACCACCAGCCTGGGTGCTGGTGATCGTCTGATTATTTATACCGATGGCATCATAGAACAACGTAATCGCCACAATAAAGAATTCGGTCTTGAACATATGCAAGATATCATTCATCAACGCCGTGAAGAACCTCTGATCGAACTCTGCGCCAGCCTGACCAGCGCACTGCACAGCTTCAGGGGCAGCAGAGCCATCTCAGACGACATTACTCTGATTGCCATTGAGCGGCCAGGGTAGTGATTGACAAAGTGGCAACATTGATTATACTTTGCCATGCGGTGCTTTAAGTTCAGCATTTTTCTTATAATTCTGAGTTTGGCAGCCTGCCAGACACGTATTAGCCGGGTTACTTTTCTTTCAACCCGCGATTTAACCCCCCAGCAGCTGGCCCAACTTGAACCCGGCAAAGAGAAGGTCAGCGGCGCCGACATGCAATGGATCTTCTTTGTATTTCCCTTCGATATTTCAAAAATCAACCTGGCCACTGAAGAAGCGCTCAAGAAAAAACCCGGAGCGGTTGCACTCAAAGATGTTACCATCTATACAAAGGGCTGGTGGCTGCTCTTTTTTGGTCGCGGCGGCTATAAGGTTGAAGGTGTACCCATGATGTTGAGGCGGCCTGTAGTGCCCACTGCCACACCCTGATCAAAACCATAACCGATTCTTTGGCGAGTCGGGCAGGGCAACTAGCAGATCATAACTGCTGTTGAAGGCAAAGAGCCACACTTCGCCCCGCTGGGGAAATTTCGACTGGCGTTTTGCCTGACTATAGGCCGTGAGCGAATTCGCTTTTGGTATACCTTTCAGCGTCTCTAACACCTGCAGAGTGCAGATAAAATCGACCAACTCAGTCGACCCCAGCCTGGTAAAGCTGGCATTGCTAACCCGGCCAACCACTACTATGCTGGCATGTTTACGGGCCTGCTCTGTCGATTTGCCCGCTTTGAACAACAGAACCTCGGTGCTCTTGCACGCCACTAGAGTCATAAATATCAGCAAAAACATGGCCCAATGACGCATTGAACTCTATTAAACCGCCTTTACAAGAAGGCTAGTACTAAATGTGACATAATTTAGTGTCTGTTATGGAATTCCATAACTGGTATGGAAAACCACATCAAGGCGATTAATTAGCCTTGCCAGGCTGAACTCAAGCATTTTGAACGATTATGGGCCTGCGAGTCGAAATGTTCACCATGTTCAGTGATAATTACGGATTTCTACTGATCGATGAAGCCACAAACAAAGCCGCTCTGGTTGACCCCGGTGAAGCTGAGGCCTGCCTTCGACAGGTAAAAAAACACCAGGTCGACCTTGAGGCCATCTTCAATACTCACCACCACTCTGACCACGCAGGTGGTAATCGCGAGGTTCTATCAACTCACCCTGAGATCAAGGTCTATGCCGGTCACCATGACAAAGGTCGTATACCCGGGGTCACCGACCTACTCGAGCATGGTGACAGAGTCACCATGGGCGCTACCGAATTCGAAGTGCTTTTTGTGCCTGGCCATACCAGCGGGCACATTGCATACTACACAGAAGGCAAACTGTTCTGTGGCGATACTCTATTTTCTGGGGGATGTGGGCGCCTGTTTGAAGGTACCCCAGAGCAAATGAATAACTCGCTTAATGAAGTATTGGCAGCACTGCCTGACTCAACAGAGGTCTACTGTGCTCATGAATATACCATCAACAATCTAAACTTTGCCCAGACTCTCGAGAGCAATAACCCTGACCTGCAGCAGGCCATAGCTGAGAGTAAAAAGAAACTGGCCGAGGGCAACTACACAGTGCCTTCGACCCTGGGGCGTGAAAAGCTCTTTAACCCCTTTATGAGAACAGACTCACCAGAAATTCTCAAATCTCTGCAGTCAGCATTCAGGGGTCGGGAATTCAGTTCAGCAGATAGAGTATTCGCCGCAATTCGAGAATTAAAAGACCGCTACTGACGGGCCTTAGCGTATTTGATTCCCTCAGAAACCCGGCGATTGGCTGGTAGAATCTTCTTGGCGCGCAGAAATGTTTTCAACGCATCGCGTTTTTTGCCCTGGCGCAGCTGTGCCCAGCCAAGGCCAATGAGCATTTGCCCATCTGATGGATAATCTTTTACCAGGCTTTTATAGTAGCGCTGGGCCTGCTTATAGCGGCCGGCCAGAAACAGGGCATAGGCCATGCGGCTGCGAGCCGTGTAGTTTTTCTGATCTTTACGTAGCACGGCCCGGGCCACAGACTGGGCCTGTTTATATTTGCCCAGGGCAATCAATGGCAGTAGCTGACCCATGCGCGGCTCAATGGCATCGGGTTTAAGCACCACTGCCTTCTGGTAATAGCGTTGCGATTTGCCCATTTGGCCCGATAAATAGGCCAGCCAGCCCGTGCGTAGCTGCAAAAAATAGTTTCTTACGTCACTTTTCGCATTTTTTTCGATCAAAGCGAGGGCCCTTTTATAGCGCCCCTTCTTTTCAAGAGAATACGATGTGCTCACATCATTGGCCCAGACCAGGGTGGGAAAGATCAGGCCCAGTAGTAAAGCCCTCTTCACGGTAACCTCGCATTCAGAC